>VGCQ01000215.1 GCA_016870055.1 Alphaproteobacteria bacterium
ACCGAGGCAGCAACGCCGATCCTGCACTGGCGGCGCGCCACGAGGCGATGGGCAAGCTGCCGCAGAACACCTTCGGCAAGGCGCTATGGGACTTCGACAAGAGGAACGGCTATCCCTTCCCCGGCGATCCCGAGGCGCTCAACGCCAGCTTCGGCACGCCGCACGATTCCACGCACGTGATCTCGGGCTATGACACCAGCGCGCGCGGCGAGCTGATGGTCTCGACCTTCACCGCCGGCATGCATCCGATCAATCCGATGAGCGGCCATATCCTGCCGGTGATCTTCTTCTTCCACTTCGGCCAGCAGCTGAACGATGTCGGCCATGCCGGCACGGGCGGGCTGGATCCCGACGAGTTCTGGCATGCCTGGGCGCGCGGGGCGGCGATGACCGTCGACATCTTCAAGCCCGGCTGGGACGCCTGGGCGTGGGTCGAGCGCGATCTCGAGGACCTGCGGCGCGAGTGGAACGTCACGCCGCCCGGCCCGCAGCGCTGACCTTCGGCGCTTGGCGTTGGCCTCGTCGTGCCCGAACGACGGCCCGACGACCGACGCTTCCTGGAGCGACAAGCTCTCGCTACACCACCGGGCTGGCGCCACCGTCGACGTTGATCGCAACGCCGGTGATGAACGAACCCGCATCCGAGCACAGGAAGCAGGCCATGCGGGCGAACTCCTCGGCCTTGCCCATGCGGCCGAGCGGAATGCGGCCCTTGGCCATGCCGGCCAGGAATTCCTCGTAGGTCTTGCCCGCACCGGCCGCCGTCTTGTGGCGGCGCGCCCACTGGTCGCTTTCGATCAGGCCGACCAGCATGGCATTGACCAGAACGCCATATTGCGCGTTCTCGTGGGCGAGCGCCTTGGTGAGGGCGAGGCCAGCGGCGCGGCTCACGCTGGTCGGCGTCGAGTTGGCGTTGGGTGCCTTGGCGCCGATATTGAGCACGTTGACGATACGACCCCATTTGCGTTGGCGCATGCCGGGCAGTGCCAGACGGATGGTGCGGATGGCGGCGAACAGTTTTAGGTCGAGATCGCCCTGCCAGTCCTCGTCGGTCACCGTCTCGAACGCCTTGGCATGGCTGATGCCGGCGTTGTTGACCAGGATGTCGATCTTGCCGAAATCGGCCTCGATCTTCTTGAAGGTGTCGGCGATCGGCTGCGCCTTGGCGACGTCGCAGGAATAGACCTCGATCTTGGCGTTGGTCTTGCCGACGGCTTTGGCCACCTCGGCCTTGGCCGACGCCAGCGCATCGGCGCGGCGCGCCAACAACGCCACCGAGGCGCCCGATGCCGCGAACTCCTGGGCCATCGCCAGGCCCAGTCCGGTGCTCGCGCCGGTGATCACCGCCACCCGGCCATCCATGCGTACGTCCATGCGTCTCTCCTCCCGCTGCCGCGACGTTGGACGACACCTAATCGTCCGCGCCGCGGGAGTCGAGACGGCGTCGGGCGCGTATTGCTTGGCGAACTCCGCATTGGGCGGAATCGGCTTGATTACGTCGACTGCAAGTCCGTTGGGGTCCTCGGTGATGAAATGCCGCTGGCCGAACGGCTCGTCGCGCAGCGCGAGATGGATCGCGTGCTGGCGATCTTCATCGAGCGGCTGTTCGCGCCCTCTCGATCGCCGCCAGCACGCGCTCCGGCGTAGCCGGCGCATCGAGCCGTACGGCGGTCTTGCGGCCGGTGGCAGCGGCGATCGCGTCCTTGAGCGCCGTCCACACCGCCGTGGCGAGCAGCAGCGGCGGCTCGCCGACCGCCTTGGAGCGGAAGATCGTGGCCTCACGTGATGGCGCGTTGTCGAGCAGCCTGACGTTGAACGCCGCCGGCACGTCGCGACTGCCCGGAATCTTGTAAGTCGAGGGCCCGATCGTGCGCAGCCGGCCTTGCCCGTCCCACCACAGCTCCTCGCAGGTCAGCCAACCCTGGCCCTGCACGAAGCCGCCTTCGATCTGGCCGAGATCGATGGCGGGATTGAGCGAGGCGCCGCAGTCTTGCACCAGGTCGGCACGCAACACGCGGCTTTCACCGGTCAGCGTGTCGATCGCGACCTCGGCCATCGCCGCGCCGAAGGAGAAGTAGAAGAACGGCCGGCCGCGCATGGCGGCGCCGTCCCAGTGGATCTTGGGCGTCTTGTAGTAGCCCGTCGCCGACAGCGACACGCGGCCCAACCAACAAAGTCGCGCCAGCTCGCCGAAGCTCAGCACCTGATTGCTACCCGGCTTGGCGATGCGCACCGTGCCGTCGGCGAAGGCAATGTCGGCCGGCGCCACGCCGAAATGCTCGGCGGCGAAGGCCACCATGCGCTGCTTGATGGTGTTGGCCGCTTCCCAGGCCGCCCAGCCGTTGAGGTCCGAGCCGGTCGAGGCTGCGGTCGGCGACGTGTTGGGCACTTCCGCCGTCGAGGTGGCCGAGGGCCGGATGCGGTCGATATCGACCTTGAACACCTCGGCCACGACCTGCGCCACCTTGATGAACAGGCCTTGCCCCATCTCGGTGCCGCCGTGGTTCAGACGGATCGACCCGTCGGTGTAGACATGAACCAGCGCACCCGCCTGGTTCATGTGCGGCAGGTTGAACGAGATGCCGAACTTCAAGGGGAACAGCCCGAGCCCGCGCTTGAGCACGGGATTGGCCTCGTTGAAGGCATCGACCTCGGCGCGGCGGCGGTCCCATTCACCCATCTGCCTGGCCTCGGCCCAGCAGCGCGGCAGGTGGTTCTCGTCGACCGTCTGGCCGTACGGCGTCTCGTCGCCGCCTTCGCGATAGAAGTTGAGTGCGCGAAGAGCGTTGGCGTCGCGGCCGAGACGATGGGCGATGCGGTCGATCGCATCCTCCATCACCAGCACGCCCTGCGGCCCACCGAAGCCGCGAAATGCGGTGTTGGACTGCCGGTTGGTGCGGCAGGCGTAGCCGACGATGCGGACATGCGGCAGCCAGTAGGCATTGTCGACATGGGTCACCGCACGCGCCACCACGCCCGGCGTGAGATCGAGGCTCCAGCCGGCATCGGCCGCCAGCACCGCATCGAGCGCCAACACGCGGCCTTGGTCGTCGAAGCCCACCGTGTAGCGATAGTCGAAGCCGTGCCGCTTGCCGGTCGTGAGCATGTCTGTTTCGCGCGGCAGGCGCAGCTTCACCGGCCGGCCGGTCTTGGCGGCGGCAAGCGCGGCGGCGCCGGCGATCCACGAGGCATTGCTCTCCTTGCCGCCGAAGCCGCCGCCCAGCCGGCGCACCACCGTGGTCACGCGATTGAAGTCGTAGCCCAAAAGTTCGGCACAGACATGCTGGACCTCGGTCGGATGCTGGGTCGAGGAATGCACCACGAGGTCGCCGTCCTCGCCCGGCAGGGCGAACGCCACCTGACCTTCGAGATAGAAATGCTCCTGGCCGCCGACGCTGAACTCGGCCGTGATGCGGTGCGGTGCGCTCTTCATCGCCGCATCGGGATCGCCGCGCAGCACGGTCGACGGCGCCTGGACGTAGGACTGCCGCGCGAGCGCCGTCGCCACGTCGAGGATCGCCTCGGTGGGCTCGACATCGATCACGGCGTGCTCGGCGGCCGCACGCGCCGCGTCGAGCGAGTGCGCCACCACGATGCCAAGCGGCTGACCGAGGTACTCGACGCGCTCTTCGGCGAACAGCGGCTCGTTCTTGCCGGGACCCGCGACGTTGTTGTGCCCGGGAATGTCGCCTGCGGCGAACGCCGCCACCACGCCCGGGCTGGCCGTGACCGGTGCGAGATCGAGCCGGCGTAGACGGCCGCTCGCCAGCGGGCTCGACACCAAGGCCGCGTGCAGCGTGCTGGGCGGTTCGGCGATGTCGTCGATGTAGAGCGCCTGGCCGGTGACGTGCTTCAGCGCACTGTCGTGACGA
Organism: Alphaproteobacteria bacterium; assembly: GCA_016870055.1. Lineage (GTDB taxonomy): Bacteria > Pseudomonadota > Alphaproteobacteria > Reyranellales > Reyranellaceae > Reyranella. The sequence goes on from VGCQ01000215.1 coordinate 3,873, forward strand.
TGCGGTGCATGGGCCTGGCCTTTCACAGCGCTTCGACCTCCAGGGCGTAGGCCGGCGACGCCATGCGCAACTCCAGTCGACGCAGCAGGTTCTGAGCGGCCTGCAAGCGATAGGCAGCCGTGCCGCGCCAATCGTCGATCGGCGTGAATGTCGCCGCCAGCGCCCGCGCGGCGGCGGCAAAGCCGTCATTCACCAGCGCCGCTTCGACCGCTTCGGCGCGCCGCGGCGTCGCCGCCATGCCGCCGAAGGCGAGGCGCGCACGCCGAACACGGCCGTGCTCGACCGCGAGCCGGTAGCCCGCCGCCACGGTCGAGATGTCCTGGTCGCGCCGCTTGGAGAGCTTGTCGCAGAAGAACATCTCGTCGGCTTCGAGCTTGGGCACGGTGATGTTTTCGATCACCTCGTCGGGCGCCAGCGCGGTCTTGCGGTAGTCGAGGAAGAACGACTCCAGCGCAAGCTCGCGCGCACCGCGCGGCGAGACGAGCTTCAGCCTGGCGCCGAGCGCGATCAGCACCGGCGGCATGTCGCCGATCGGCGAGGCGGTGCCGATGTTGCCGCCCAGCGTGCCCATGGTGCGGATCTGCCGCGAGCCCAGCCGTGAAAGGTACGGCCGCAAGGCCGGGAAGCTTGCGGCCAACGGCGGCGTCGCGCGCGCATAGCTCACGGCCGCACCGATCGTCACGTCCTTGCTCGTTTCGTCGACGGCCGTCAGTTCGGGCACGTACGCCAGATGGATGACGGCAGACGGCGGCTTGCGCGAGCGGCTGGCCAACAAGCCGAGGTCGGTGGCGCCGGCCAGCAGCAAGGCATCCGGATGTGCGGCGCGCAACGCCAGCAGCTCGGTCAGCGAACGCGGCGCGTGGAAACGGTCGTCGAAGCTCGCCGCTGCGGTGCGGGCGGCTGCGATGGCTGGCGGCTCGATCGGCAAGCCCGCCACCTGGGTCATCGCCGCCACGATCGGCCGATAGCCGGTGCAACGGCAAAGGTTGCCGGCCAAGGCATCGTGGATGGTATCGGGGTCGGCACTCTCTCCGCCAGACGCGAAGGCATAGGCCGTCATCACGAAGCCCGGTGTGCAGAAACCGCATTGCGTGGCGTCGGCGTCGGCCATCGCCGCTTGCACCGGGTGCGGTTCGCCGCCTGCCGCCTGCAACCCCTCGACGGTCCGCACCACCAGACCGTCGATCTGGCCGAGAAGCGCGATGCAGGAGTTCATGGCCTCGTGCTTTCCATCGGGCCGCTCGAGCACGACAGTGCAGGCGCCGCAGTCGCCTTCGGCGCAGCCTTCCTTGGTGCCCTTGAGGCCGCGATGCTCGCGCAGCCAGTCGAGCAGAGTCGTCATCGGCGAGAGGCCGTCGATTTCGACCGGCTGGTCGTTCAGGACAAAACGGATGCGGTCCGCCATGCGGACGACTGTGATCGGGCCGCCGCGTTCGTGCAAGCCCGCGGGCACGCGAGTCGAGCGCGTTGTTGCGCGCCGTCCCGGCGCGTGATGCACTCTGTCCGCCAACAACGCGAGTCTTGCGATGGACCCCTATCGGTTCGGCTACTCCCCCGTCGTCGAGCGGCCGAAGCTCTCCTGGCCGGGCGGCGCGCGCGTCGCCGTCTGGGTGTGCCCCAACATCGAACACTACGAGTACCTGCCGGCCGAGGTCCGCGTGCGCAATCCCTGGCCGCGCGTGCCGCACCCCGACGTGCTGGGCTATGGCGGCCGCGACTACGGCAACCGCGTCGGCCTGTGGCGCATGTTCGAGGTCCTCGACAAGCACGACGTGCGCTGCACGGTGTCGCTGTCGATGTCGGTGATCGAGATGTACCCGGAGATCCTCGAAGCCATGGAAGCGCGACGCTGGGAGTACATGAGCCACGGCTACTTCAACACGCGCTATCACTGGGGCTACAGCGAGCAGGAGGAGCGCGAGGTCATCGAGCACAGCAAGGCCACGCACCTGCGCCTCACCGGCCGCAAGCTGCGCGGCTGGTTCTCGCCCGCCATCTCCAACACGCTCAACACGCCCGATCTCGTGAAGCAAGCCGGGCTCGAGTACATCTGCGACTTCTATCACGACGATCAGCCGACACCGCTTGCCACCAAGCACGGCCCGCTGATCCATGTGCCCTACACCATGGACCTCAACGATGCGCTGATCTATCGCCAGCCGGTCGAGGCCGCGGAGTTCGCGCAGATGATCGTCGACCATTTCGACACGGTCTACCGCGAGGGCAGCGAGCAGGGCCGCGTGATGTGTATCGCGCTCCACCCCTACATGATGGGTGCGCCGCACCGGTTGAAGCATCTCGATCGCGCGCTGGGCTACATCCGCCAGCACAAGGACGCCTGGATCTGCACCGCCGAGGAGATCCTCGACTGCTACGTCGCCAACGGCCTAAAGCCTTTCCAACGGCATCTCGGAAAGGAGGCGTGACATGGCCGCGTCCGTCCCCAAGAATCCGCCGCCGCTGAAGCCTGGGATGGACAATCCCTGGTACGACTACGCCCCCTTCCCCAAGCGACCCAAGCTTGCCTGGCCGCGCAATGCCCGCGTCGCCTGGTTCGTGCTGCTGCATCTGGAGTATTGGGAGCTGATCCCCGACGAGCAGAGCCACCGCGATCCTCGCCATGTCGGCGAGTTCGGCAGCTTCGTGCCCGACTACCGCACCTGGACGCAGCGCGAGTACGGCAACCGGGCCGGCATCTTCCGCGTGCTCGACGTGCTCGACCGCTACCAGGTGCGGGCGGGCGTCGCGGTCAACGCGATGGCGGCCGAACGCTATCCTTACCTCATCGAGCAGTTCAAGAAGCGCAAGTACGAGCTCATCGCCCACGGCCATTCCGCCAACCGCATGATCACCTCGAAGATGAGCGAGGCCGAGGAGAAGGCCGAGATCGCCGCGGCGATCGGCGCGATCGAGACGGCGGGCGGCGGGCGGCCAACCGGCTGGCTCGGCCAGGACTATGGCGAAAGCCAGCGCACGCCCGGCCTGCTCGCCGCAGCCGGGCTCGACTACCTGCTCGACTGGCCCAACGACGACCAGCCTTATCCGATGAAGGTCGGCAGGAAATTCGTCTCGCTGCCCAACCAGCCGGAATGGGACGACGTGCAGCAGCTTCAGCTCCGGCGCATCCCGACGCCGCGCTATCCCGACATCGTCGGCGAGGCTTTCGAGCTCTTGCACCAGGAGGGCGGCCAGGTGTTCAACCTGTCGATCCATCCCTGGCTGATCGGTGTGCCGCATCGCATAAAATATCTCGACGAGGCGCTGCGCCGGATCGAGCGCTTCGGCAATGTCTGGCACGCCACGCCGGGCGAGATCGCGCAGCACTACAGGGACACGATGATGGGGTGAGGCTGGAGGCCCGCGCTCCGTCACTCCGCGGCCTTCCTGAATCCCTGATCCTGCCGCAGGCGGAACAGGCGGACCGCCTCGGCGTGCGCCGCCTGCGCCTCGGCCGACATTGGCGTCGCAAGCCGCGTCTCGCGCAGAAAGTGGCCGTAGCGATCCTCGCCGCGCACCAGCAGCGCCGACGGCTTGACCGGCCCGAGCGGCCGGACATGGGCGGGAACGAAGCTGATGCCGAGCCCCATCCGTCGGTCGTCATTGTCGTTGCCCGGCGAGCAATGGACCAGCGCGGTGTGGTGCAATGAGAGTTCGCCCGCCCTGAGCGGCATCGACACGCCCCGTTCGCCGTCGAAACGGCCGCTGATGCCCTGGCCGCGCTTGATCATGTTGTGGGCGTCGGGCTTGTCGTCGTGCTCGATCATCGGCAGGCGGTGCGTGCCCGGGATCACCCGCATGCAGCCGGCACGTTCCGACGCCTCGGACAGGGCCACCCACGCCGTCACATGCTCCAGCGGATCGAGGAAGAAGTAGGCGCCGTCCTGGTGCCAGCGCACATAGGCCGGCGTATGCGGCTCCTTGATCCACATGGTCGAGTGATAGACCAGGATGTCGGGCCCGATCACGTCCTCGATGGCGTCGAGCACCTTGGGATGGTGCACCAGCGCATCCGCCCAGCGATACAAGAGGTACGACTTGCTCTTCTCGGGGAAGTCGAGCGGGTGGCCCTGCTGGCGCTCCCAGTGTTCCAGGTCGGCGCGCAGGACGCGGACCTCGTCGGCATCGAGCGCCGGCACGGGGAATGCGTATCCTTCGCGGCGATACTGCTCGACCTGGCCTTGTGTCAGGATCTTGGGCATGGGCGCTCCGCGAAACGGTTGTCCGTCGGCGAGCGCTATCGTAGCGTCAGGCATCCGGGGATAGAAGAAGGGGCTTCGC
>VGCQ01000216.1 GCA_016870055.1 Alphaproteobacteria bacterium
GTACGATTTCCGGCGCCACTTTGCCATGGTCCTGGCGACCCTCCACCAAGCCCGGCCGGCAGACTGGGACGGGTGTCCGCCGAAAAGGCAATCATCGACGCAAGCGCATGAAACGCTCCGGGATTGGGTGCCGGGGCATGCAAGCCCCGTGGCGGCGGCTGCCGGGCAACAGAGGAGTCGATGGTCGCGCCGGTGGAGAGCTTGGAAAGCATCGTTCAGTGGCTGCGGGCCGAGCTTGCCGTCGTGTTCGATCGGCCGATCGGCGACATCGATCCCAGCGCCAGCTTCGCCCAACTCGGCGTGGATTCCGGCACGCTGACGCATCTTGCGGTCGGATTGGAGGATCTGCTTGGCATCGAGCTCGATCCCGACATCGTCGCGGACCTGAAAACGGTGGATGCGCTTGCCGTCCATGCCCATGGCGTTCGGCTCGATCGCCTGGCGAGCCCGTGATGGATCTCGGTCGATAGCTTCTCCACTGGGCCGAACGGACGCCGGATGCTCCGGCCTTCCTGTTCGCCACCCGCGACGGGGAGATCGCCGAGAGCCTGAGCTTTGCCGCGTTGGCCGCCCGGGCGATTTCCCTTGCCGCCCGGTTGCAGGCTCTCGGCGCCCGTGGTGAGCGCGCCGCCCTGATCTTCTCGCCCGGGCTCGACTTCATGGTGGCGATGCTCGGCTGCATGTTGAGCGGCGTGATCGCCGTGCCGATGGCGCTGCCGCGCCGCGACGCCTCGCGCGACCAGGCGGACGCCATCATCGCGAACTGCGCGCCGCGGTTCGTCCTGACGACGAAAAAGGACGCCACGGCGCTGCTGGCGCCGCGACTCGCCAGCCGGCCGCAGTGGCAGGCATGCCGGTCGATCGAAATCGACGACGGCCAGGACGAGGGGCCGGTGGCGGATTTCGCGCCGTCGCCCGGCGACATCGCCTTCCTGCAATATACCTCCGGCTCAACCTCCTCGCCCAAGGGCGTGATCGTGAGCCAGACCAACTTGCTCGCCAACCTTTCGATGATGCGCAAGTCGTTCGGCACCTCGAGTGATTCGAGGTTCGCCTGCTGGGTCCCGCTGTTTCACGACATGGGCCTGCCCCTCAACGCCCTGCATGCGCTCTCGGCCGGCGCCGCCTGTATCCTGATGGCGCCGCTGTCGTTCATGCAGCGGCCGCTCGCCTGGCTGAAAGTGATCGCCGATCAGCGGGTCGACATCGCTGGCTGTCCCAATTTCGGCTACGACCACTGCGCCGACTATGTCCAGACCCGGCCACCCGAGAGTCTCGACCTGTCGTCGTGGCGGGTGGCGTTCAACGGTGCCGAGCCGATCCGCTCGGCGACCCTCGATCGCTTCGCTGCTGCCTTCGCCCCGTATGGATTCGATCGGCGCGCCCTCTTTCCCTGTTACGGCATGGCCGAGGCGACGGTGATCATTTCGGGCAAGACCGATCGCAGCGGACCGGCCGTCCAGTGCCGGCGTGGCGACAGCACGCTGGTCAGCAGCGGCAGCGCCTTCGACGGCGAGGAGGTGGCGATCGTCGAGCCAGCAACGTGCACTCGACTGGCAGCAGGCGCCGAGGGAGAGATCTGGGCGCGCGGCCCACACATCGCGTCGGGCTACTGGGCAAATGCCGAGGCGACGGCGGCGATCTTCGATGCCCGGATCGCCGGCGAAGACGGCGGCTGGCTGCGCACCGGCGATCTGGGCTTTCTCGATGCCGCGGGTGAGCTCTTCGTCACCGGGCGCTTGAAGGATCTCATCATCGTGCGCGGGCAGAACTACTATCCGCAGGACATCGAGCTGTCGGTCCAGGAATGCCACCGGGCCTTCCATCACCAGTTGGGTGCGGCTTTCACCGCACCGGTCGGCCGCACCGAGCAGGCCGTGGTCGTCGTCCAGGAGGTCGCCCGCCGCCTGCGCCATCTCGCGTCGGACAATCACCTGGAGACGGCTGCCCGCGAGGCTGTCGCGAACGATCACGGCCTGGCCGTCCACAAGGTCGTCGTCGTGCCGCCGGGCACGGTGCCGCGCAGGACCAGCGGCAAGGTCCAGCGATCGAAGGCGCGCGTCTTGTGGTTGGCCGGTGCGCTGACGCCGGCCGGCGAAGAGACCGGTCGGCGTATCGAGACCGCTCCAATGTCGCGCTGACGGACCCATGCCGAGCGGCGCCCGGATTTTCGATGTCTACAGCAGCGAACACCTGCGGGCGCGTGCCGTCGTCGGCATGTCGGCCGACAGCTGTGTCGTGACGTTCGATTCGTATCACGAAAATCTCTCGCTGGGCCGCCCGGGGTTCGAGCAGGGTTTCTTGCGCAAGTCGCGAATGGATGCGGTCCATGTCGTTTCGGCGGGCAACACCGGCTATCAATACGCCGACCTTCCCGAACTGTGTTCGAAAGTGTCGGAACTGACCAAAGCCTATCGCCGTGTCGTGGCTTACGGGTCGAGCATGGGGGGCTATGCGGCCATACGATATGGCGGGTGGGCGGGGGCGCACGTTGCGCTCGCGATATCGCCGCAGTTCACCCTCGATCCCAGACGCCGACCCTTCGACAAGCGCTGGGTGAACGATCTCAATGGTGTTCGCTTCATTCACGAAGAGCGGCGGGACGCCGTTCGGCAGGCCGTCGTCATCTACGATTCCGAAAGCAAGATCGATTCTGCTCATGTTGCGCTGCTGCATGGCCTCACGACGGTCGATGCAATTCCCTTGCCCGACAGCGGCCATCCGAGCGCCGGTTTCCTGAACGATTTGGGTCTGTTCCATCAGATCGTTCTCGATGTCTGCGCCGGTGAATTCGATCCGAAGAAATTGATGACGGAAGCCGGCCGGCGCTGCCAAGAGTCCGCGCAGTTCAGGCATACGCGGGCGTTGCGGCCGCGTAACTTGCGGAGCCGATATCGACTGCTCGTCGAAGCCGCGAGGCTCGGACCAACCCATGCGCCGACGCTTCAAGATCTTGCAAAGACCGCCATCAAGGTGGGCCTACCGCAAGTCGCCCTCGAAGCCTTGGGCAAAGTCGACGACACCCCTGCAGCGCTGCATCTGCGGAGCCTGGCTTATGCAAAGACCGGCCAGTTGCCGCGCGCCATTGAAATTCTCGAATCTCTTTGCCAGGCACACCCCGGCTGGTCGATTTGCTCCACGGATTTGCGGCGATTGAAGCGTTGGCAATGGCTGGAAGGGCCACGGTCTTGGCTACGCCATGCCCGGTCGCTGATGACGGGCAGTGCGAACAGACAAAACCCCTGAAGCGGCCTGCTCCTACTACTCCGCCTTGATGCCCGCGAACTTGATCATCTTGGCCCACTTCTCCGTGGCGTTCGATCGCGGCCTCGCCTAACTTCGACAGCGCATGGCTTTCGGTTCGGGGGCGAAATTTGGGAAGATGGGCATCGCTGCACTGGCAGCATCACTCGGCCTGCTGGCGGCGCCGCTCGCTGTCGCGCAGACCAACACAATCGCGACGGCAGGTTACTGGAAGGCATTTGCCGGCAAGTCGAACAGCGGTACGCCGCTTTGTGGCATGTCCGCGACCGGCAAGGGACTTTTCTTTTCGATCAAAGTCTACCGCGGCGACGACGACATGACGGTTCAGCTCGGATCGGAGCGTTGGAAGATCAAGGACGGCGCCAAGCAGAAGGTCGTGATGCGTTTCGACCGGGAGGCGCCGTGGCGAGCGACCGCCACCGGCTTCCATTTCAGAGACGGCGATGCCGGCCTTGAATTCTCGGTCAAGACCAAGAATCTCGAATCGTTCCTCAAGGACTTCGCCAAGAGTCAGAAGCTCAGGATCGAGTTCGAGGGCAGCGACGTCGATGGCTGGACGGCGGACCTCACCGGTACGGCGGCGGTAACCGTTGCCTTCGGCAATTGCGTGGAAAAGCGGCTTTAGTCCGCCTTGATGCCTGCGAACTTGATCACCTTGGCCCACTTCTCGGTGGCGTCGGCGACGAGCTTGCCGAATTCCGTTGGCGTGCCGCCCATCGGCGTGCCGCCCAGCTCGACGATCCGCGCCTTGACCTTGGCGTCGGCGAGGCCGGCATTGGCCTCCTTGTTGAGCAGGGCGATGATCTCGGCCGGCGTGTTCTTGGGTGCGCCGATGCCGGCAAAGCCGCTCGCCTCATAGCCGGGCAGGACGTCGCCCACCGTCGGCACGTCGGGCAGCACGTCCAGCCGGGCCGCGGTCGTGACCGCGAGTGCGCGCAGCTTGCCCGCCTTGATGTGGGGGATCGCCTCCGACACTGGCGCGAAGATGACCTGCAGGTGACCGCTCACCAGGTCGGCGACCGCCGGCGCGCCGCCGCGATAGGGCACGTGCACCAGATTGACCCCGCTCATCATCTTGAACAGCTCGCAGGTGATGTTCTGCGGCGTGCCGGCGCCGGCCGAGCCGTAGTTGATCTTGCCCGGGTTGGCCTTGGCGTAGGCGATGAACTCCGGCAGCGTCGTGGCCGGCACCGACGGATGCACCACGACGACATAAGCGAGCCGCGCCAGGTAGATGACCGGCGCGATGTCGCGCATGAAGTCGAACGGCAGGTTGCTGTAGAGCGCGCCGTTGATCGCGGCCGGCGTGACGACCAGCAGCAGCGTGTAGCCGTCGGCCGTCGCCTTGGCGACCGTGTCGGTGCCGATATTGCCGCTGGCGCCGGGCTTGTTCTCGACCAGGAATTGCTGGTTGAGACGTTCGCTCAGCCATTCGCCCATCAGCCGCGCCTGGATGTCGGTCGCCCCGCCGGGCGGGAAGCCGACGACGATGCGCACCGGCCGCGCCGGGTAGGCCTGCGCCCGTGCAGCGCCACTCGACAGGATCGGCAACGCGGCGGCCCCCAAGGCCAGCGGCAACAACTTGCGGCGAGGAAATGTCATGGTGCGCCCTCCCGAGGCTGCGCGACCTCGCGGACTTGCCGTCCGACGGGACGCGTTATGGCGACAGCCTACATCGGTCTTGTGAGCCGGCGGAAGGGCTCGCCGTCTCCTGCCGGCCGCCACCGCCCGCGGTGCGGGCGGGAAGGGACGCTCTCCTTGGCCGCCGAGGAAGCGAGGATCGACAGGCGGTCGGCTACTCCGCCACCTCCACGATCTCGCGCGTGCGGCTGGTGCTCGTCCCCCAGGCGCTGTCGAACGCCCCGCTTCGCGCCGCGAGCGCCGCCGAATCCAGAATGCTCTCGGCCTTCTCGACGCTCGAGAACTCGTAGAGGGCGATATGGACCAGCGGATTGGTCCGGCTCCAGGCGCGCCAGCCGCGGTCGGCCTCGAACGTCTTGATCGAGCTCGGCAGCTGCTCGGTCCGGTACCAGTCGTCGAAGCGCTGCCGGTCGGCGAGGTTGTTCAGTCTTGTCCGGATGACGAGAAAAGCTGTGGCCACGGGTGCGCCCTCCTTGGCGGCCGTCTTGCGCGGGAACGGCCGGCACAGCCTAGGATCGGTCGCGGCGGCGGGGAAGGGGGGGCGCAAGCGACGGCGCGCCGTAGGGAGGCGGCCCAAAGCGCACTCACCGGCGCCCCGGGTCGCTCGTCGAGGTTGGGCGATCGTCGGACGACGACCTTGCCTCCCTACTTCCGACGACCCGCCAGCAGGCCGGGCAGGGCGGCCGCCAGGAGACTGGCGACCATGAGATTGCCGCGGGCACTCATATGTCCACGAGCATAGAGCTTCTCGCGGTTGGGCTCCGCGGCGATTCGCTGGAAGGTATCGAGACAGGCAAGTCCATGAGCGGCGGCACAGTCGAGAACGGCGTGCGTCATCCGGCGCTGACGATCGGCTTCCGCCGAATTGGTCCAGACATCGGGCTGCCACTGCGCCATCACGACGATTTCGACGGCGTGCGTTGTTCGCCATCGCGCGACGCGCTCGATCAGCCGCCGGGTGATCTCCAGTCCCCGGCCGTGGCGGTGGGCCCGCGAAAAATAGCCGACCAGTTGCTGCACAGCGAAGGGCAGATCGACCAGGATGCCGTCGATCCGGCGTCGAATCCCGGGGGGCAGCACCCTTGCCCGATCGGGCACCGGCACGCCCTTCAGCACCAGCTCGTCGCCCTCGATCGCGAACCAGGCCTTGTCGCGCCACCACAAACGCCGCCATTCGGTGCGCCATACGTCGCCGGCAATGAAGCTCACGATGACGACGGACGGCTTGTGCAAAGGCATGAGCTGCTCGGCGCGCAGCACGACCTGGTCGAAGCCGTAGCCCGTCACGCCGCCGTTCAGCACGCGCCGGCCGGTGAGCCGCTGCAGCTGCGCCGGCCAGGCTTCTTCGTCCAGCACCTCGTCGCCGTAGGTGAAGGAATCGCCGACCGCCAGGATCGCGCCCTCGCTCGAGGCCGACGCCTCGCCCGTGAATCGCAAGCCGTCGGCGTCGATCGTATGGAACGAGTTGCCGAACCCCGACGTGCGGAACCCGGGATTGGGGACATGGCCCAGCACGCTATCGTGGATGAAGAGCGACACGGTCTGCGGGCGGGCCCTCGATGACGGGAATCGGCGGCGGCACGCCGATGTTACGGGACGCCTGCCCGCTCGACAACCGGACGCCAGATGGGGGACGCGAGCTGCAGGGCGCAGGATGCGGGCCCTCTGCGGGCCGCCGGACCGCAACTCGGTCACGCAGGATCGTCCGCCCTTGATCCGCGCGACGGATTGCGCTTGATAGAGAACGACCCGTTCGCGGGACCGGACGAAACGAGGAGAGGAAGCGCCATGCGGCCGAACAGGATCAAAGCGATGTGGAAGGCCGGGCGATGCGTGACGCTGGGCTGGCTCTCGGTGAGCCACGGCTTCACCGCCGAGGTCATGGCGCGCCAGGGCTTCGATGCGCTGTGCGTCGACCTCCAGCACGGCACGTCCGAGATGAACGATGTCGGGCCGATGCTGCAGGCGATCTCGCAGACCGATACGGTCCCGGTCGTGCGCGTCGCCTGGAACGAGCCGGCCGCCATCATGAAGGCGCTCGACCTCGGCGCCTACGGCATCATCGTGCCGTTGGTGAACAATGCTCAGGAGGCCGCGAAAGCGGTGGCTGCCTGCCGCTACCCGCCGGTCGGCATGCGCTCCAATGGGCCGGTGCGTGCCGTCCACTACGGCGGCGCCGACTACGTCGCCAACGCCAACGACGAGATCGTCGTCATGGCGATGATCGAGACCAAGGAAGGTATCGCCAATCTTGATGCCATCTGCGCCACGCCGGGCCTCGACGCCGTCTACATCGGGCCGGCCGACCTGTCGTTCGCCCTGGGGCTCGCCCCGCGCGGCGACAATCCCGACCCGCTGCACATGGCGACGTGCGACAAGATTCGGGCGGCAGCGCACAAGGCCGGCATCAAGTGCGTCATGCACTGCGCCAGCGCCGCCTTCGCGGCCGGTGCGGTGAAGCGCGGCTTCGACATGGTGATGCTGACGTCGGATCTCTCCTGCATGATCGCCGGCGCCCGCCAGCAGCTCGACGAGCTCAAGGCCAAGACCAAGGCGGGCTGATCCAGGAGAAGAAAGGCGCAGCCGACGCGGCGATGGTCATCGATCTTGCCGCCCGGCAACTCGACGGAGTGTCGGTCAGCTCGGCTGGATTGGCTGTTGGCTTGTCCCGACCATGACGGAGCGGAGCACGGTCGACAGCCCCTATGAGACGCGGCTGGGTCGAGTGCCGATACTGCGATCGCGGCGACGCCCCGGCCGTACCTGCGCTATGAGGGTGCTATCTCGGGCCAGGACAACGCCCATGCCATCACCGCCGGCCTCCGCATGACGTGGTGATCGCTCACACCAACCAACCGTGTCCGGCCGCGCTCGTGAAGTCGAGCGGCGCCATCAGATCGTTGCAGTCGGCGTCCCCACCGCCATACTGATCCTCGAAGCCCCAGGTGTTGAGGCCATAGTTCCAGAGATGGCCGACTTTCGCGCCGCCCTTCAGCAGCGTGGTCTGGGCGAAGTTGCCGTAGCCCGGACCGGATAGCAGCGTGCCGCCGCTGCCACCTAGCGCTGAGCAATTCGTCAAGTCCTCGGTGCAGAGGTACTAGAGCGTCGCGCGTGAAATAGGAATCGAAGGGGGATTCCCAAGGAATCGGAAATCTGATTCAAGATGCTAG
>VGCQ01000217.1 GCA_016870055.1 Alphaproteobacteria bacterium
CTGGACCGATCGGCATTCTGACTGCCCAAGGTCGAGCGGCTTGCTGCCGCAGCCCCAAGCTCAAACGGTCCTAGCGCGCGGCGGCGAAAGGTGCTTTTAATGCCGGCAAGGGGCTCCCATGAAAGGCTTGGCGCTAGCAGTCGCAACGTTTGTTCTATCTGTTGCAGAGGTTGCCCGTGCCGACACCGTTCTGGTCCTGAATTCAGACGAAGCGTCCTACAGCGTGCTCAGCCGGGCGAGTCGCACCGAGCTGCAGCGCCTTCCGGTCGGTCGCGAGCCACATCACCTCATCATTACACCCGACGGCAAGGAAGTGCTGATCGGCTCGACGGTCACCAACGAGCTGCTGGCTCTCGACTCGACGACGGGCGAGAAGCGGCGCGTCGTCCGCGACATCATCGACCCATACCATCTCGGCTTCAGCCCCAACGGCAAGTGGTTCGTCACCGCCGCCTATCGTCTCGACCATGTCGATATCTTCCATGCCGACGGCTTTCGCCTGGCCGGCCGTATCTTCATCGACGGCCTGCCGAGCCACATTGCATTCGACGCTGATTCCAAGACCGTGTTCGTGACGTTGCAGCAGACCGGGCGGCTGGCGGCATTCGATCTCGCGACCCAGACGTTGAAGTGGAATGTTCCGGTCGGCAATGCGCCGGCCGGTGTAGTGATGCTGCCGGACGACAAGCGTCTGCTGGTGGCGTTGACCGGCGAGGATGGCATCGTCGTGGTCGACCCCAAAGACGGCGCCAACATGGCTCGTCTGCAGACCGGTAAAGGCGCACACAACTTCTGGCCCAAGGGTGACGGACGGCACTGGTTCCTCAGCAACCGCGTCGAAGGTACCGTGTCGGTGCTCGACACGCAGGACTTGCGGGTGGTCGGCACCGTCCGCGTTCCGGGTGGGCCGGACTGCATGGATGTTACCGCCGACGGCAAAGAACTGTGGGTCACGCAGCGCTTCCTGCGCCGCGTTGCCGTGATCGACCTCGACCAGCTCAAAGTCGTGGCAAGCATTCCCGTCGGCAAGTCGCCGCATGGTGTATTCATGCTGAAGTCGCCGCCAGCCGCGCCCACGGGTCCCGGCGCCGGGCCCGTCCGCGCGGTATCGACGGGGGCTGGGTCTCGCTAGCAGGCAGCGCCAATGGGCGAACTCACCGACTTCTGGGTTGGCATCCAACACTGGTTGTTCGAGACCTTTGTCGGACCGGTCCTGTTCTGGCTCGGCAAGATGGCGTGGTACGAGCCCGGCTTCAACGCCGTGGAGTTCGTCATGTTGGGCGCCGTGCAGATCGCGGTCATCGCCGTTGGCATGCGCTTCTTCGAGCGCCGTTGGCCGCTCGAGAGGGACGGCGATGATCGCCTGATCGCCGTCGATCGCGTCTACACCGTGCTGAACAAGCTCGGCATCGTGCCGTTCGCCATTTTCGTCGTCACCTACCCGCTGACGCAGGAGATCGAGTTCCTGCTGCGGATCTGGGGCTATGCGCCGCCGCGGCTGGAGCGGCTGTTGCCGTGGCTAGGCGACAATGTGCTCGCCTCGTTCCTGGTCTACTTCGTGCTGTACGACTTCGCGTCTTATTGGCTGCATCGCGCCCAGCACGCCATTCCGTGGTGGTGGGCCCTGCACAGCCTGCATCACAGCCAACGTCGCATGACGGTGTGGGCGGACGACCGCAATCACGTGGTCGACGATCTTTTGGTGACGCTCGCTTTGGTCCTGTTCGCCCAACTGGTCGGCGTGCAGCCCGGCGAGTACGTCTCGATCCTGATGGTCGGCCGGCTCATCGAGAGCTGGAGCCATGCCAACGTCGACGTGAGCTTCGGGCGGATCGGCGAACGGCTGATCGTGGGACCGCGCTTCCACCGCCTGCATCATGCGCTGGCCAATCCCGACGAGCGGCACATCCACGACCACAATTTCGCGCCGGTGTTCCCGATCTGGGACATCCTCTTCGGTACGGCGATCTACGACGGCAAGCACCGGCCGACCGGGGTCGACGATCCGGCTGTCGACGCCGACAACGGTCGCGGCTGGCTAGCCCAGCAGGCAACCGTGTTCGGTCGCTTCCTGCGGGCGCTCACCCCACGTTCTCTGCGCGCGCCAGCCCAGCCCGGACTCCCGCCGCCCGCGGAATAGCCGTGACGGCGCCGTAGCCCAAGGTCGACAAGGCGGCGCCGACATTGGCGTAGCGCGCCGCAGCTTCCAGCGTATCGCCGGCGATCAAGCGCGCCAGCAGGCAGCCATCGAACGTGTCACCGGCGCCCGTCGCATCGACCGCTTCGACGTGATGCCCAGGCAACCGAAACCGGCGGTCGGGAGTGGCGATCAGGCAGCCGTCGGCCGACATCTTGAGGGCAACCACCGGCGCGCCGAGCCTGAGGTAGTGGTCGGCGATGGCGTGCGGGTCGGCCAAGCCGGTGAGCTGTCGTGAGTCGTCCAGACTCGGCAGAACGATATCGCAGGTCGCAATGGTGGCGTCGATGGTGTGCCGCGCGCTCTCGAGATCCCAAAGCCTCAGGCGCAAGTTGGTGTCGTAGGAGACCTTGACGCCGGCTGAACGCGCCATCGCAATGGCGGCGGCGCAGGTCTTGCGGGCGCTGACGCTGATCGCCTGACTGATGGCCGAGAGGTGAAGGAAGCGTGCGCCTGCTACATATGCCGCTGGAAGGTCTTCCGGCGTCATCAGCGAGGCTGCGGAGTTCTTGCGCAAGTAGTCGAACTTGTGGCCGGCCGGACCGTGGGTGACGAAGTAGACGCCTGTCGGCGCGGTGGCGTGGCGTCCGACGTGGGAGGCGTCGACCCCTTCCGCTTTCCAGAGGTCGAGAAAGGCCTCGCCCATCCAGTCCTGGCCGAGGCAGGTGATACAGCCCGCAGTGACGCCCTGGCGGGCGGCGGCGATGGCGACATTCTGCGAATCGCCGCCAAAGCTCTGCAGCCAAGTCCGGCCGTCGTGTGGGCGGCTGAACTCGATCAGAGGTTCGCCGATCGAGAGGAGAGCGGGAGCGGTGGACATGGCGGCACAAGTTTCCCATGGTGCATGCGAACGCTCAACAGCGACGATGGGAGGAGACGATGGCCGATGGGAAGACCGGTAAAGCGCGGCGGCTGCGCAGCCGCGAGTGGTTCGATTCGGAGTCCGACCCGACCATGACCGCGCTCTATCTCGAGCGTTACATGAACTTCGGCTTGACGCTTGCCGAGCTGCGCAGCGGCAAGCCGATCATCGGCATCGCCCAGACCGGCAGCGACCTGTCGCCGTGCAACCGGCATCATCTCGACCTTGCCTGGCGCGTGCGCGACGGTATCCGCGATGGCGGCGGCATTCCCATCGAGTTCCCCGTCCATCCCATCCAGGAGACCGGCAAGCGGCCGACGGCAGCGCTCGATCGCAACCTCTCGTATCTCAGCCTGGTCGAGAGCTTGTATGGCTACTTCTTCGACGGCGTCGTGCTCACCACCGGCTGCGACAAGACCACGCCGGCGATGATCATGGGGGCGGCCACAGTCGACATCCCGGCCATCGTCCTGTCGGGCGGACCGATGCTGGACGGCCACTTCGAGGGCGGCTTGGCAGGCTCGGGCACGATCATCTGGTACGCCCGCCAGGAATTGGCGGCTGGCCGCATCGACATGGAGCAGTTCATCGAGCTGGTCGCGTCGAGCGCACCCAGTGTCGGGCATTGCAACACGATGGGAACGGCGCTCTCCATGAACAGCATGGCCGAAGCGCTGGGCATGTCCTTGACCGGCTGCGCCGCCATACCCGGACCCTACAAGCAGCGCGGCCAGATCGCCTACGAAACGGGCAAGCGCATCGTCGATATGGTCTGGGAGGATCTGCGACCATCGAAGATCCTGACCCGCCAGGCATTCGAGAACGCGATCGTCACCGCAAGCGCTCTCGGCGCGTCGACCAACTGTCCACCGCACGTCAACGCCATCGCCCGCCACGCCGGCGTCGACCTCGTCAACGCGGATTGGGACCGGGTCGGATATGACATACCGCTGCTGGTGAACTGCATGCCGGCGGGCAAGTATCTCGGCGAGGCCTTTTATCGCGCAGGCGGCGTCCCCGCTGTGATGGCCGAACTGCTGGCCGAGAAGAAGCTGAACGGCGGTGTGCTCACCGTCACCGGTAGGACGATGGCGGAGAACCTGGCGAGCGCTCCACGGGCCGACGGCGAGGTCATCAAGAGCTATGACAGGCCGATGCTGCAGCAGGCCGGTTTTGCCGTGTTGAGCGGCAATTTGTTCGAGTCGGCGATCATGAAGACCTCGGTAATCTCGCCGGAGTTCCGCCAGAAGTACCTTGAGCGGCCGAACGACCCCGGGGCCTTCGAAGGCACGGCGATCGTGTTCGAGGGCCCCGAGGACTATCACCACCGCATCAACGATCCCAGCCTGCCGATCGACGAGAGCAGCATCCTGTTCATTCGTAACGCCGGGCCGGTCGGCTACCCAGGTGCCGCCGAGGTCGTGAACATGTTGCCGCCCGATCGTCTGGTGAAGGGAGGCGTGCTGCTGCTGCCGTGTGTCGGCGATGGGCGGCAGAGTGGAACGTCGGCCAGTCCGTCGATCCTGAATGCTTCACCTGAGGCGGCTGTCGGCGGCGGCCTGGCGCTGCTGAGGACGGGCGACAAGGTGCGCATCGATGTCGACAAGCGACGCGCCGATATCCTGGTCTCTGACGCCGAACTTGCACGACGCAAGTCGGCTTGGAAGCCTGGCATCAAGGAAAGCCAGACGCCGTGGCAGGAACTGCAACGCAAGTTCGTCGGCCAACTTGCCAGCGGCGCATGCCTGGATTTTGCAGTCAACTACCAGCGGATCGCCGAGAGCAAGGGGGTGCCGCGCCACTCGCATTAAATCTGCTTGTCGCAGCATGCATTCGGCTGGAAGCAACCGAACAGATGGTGCCCTGTGGAACTGTCGGCGAAACAAGCGCGTTTCCGTTCAAGTGGAACCGCGAGCGGCTCCACTTGAACGAAGGCCGCTCTAGCGGAACAGGCGCTGCTCGACGGAAACCGGCAAGTCGGCGCGGTGGATCAGGATAATGGCCCACGGCGAGGTTGGTTGACCAACCGGCCTGGCGGCCGGTGCGGGAGGTGGCGGCGGGGCCAAGCTAGCAGTGGCGTTGGGCGGTGCGAAACCCGCGCCAGGTCCGCCGAAGGCGCCAGGATTGCTGGCGACGGGACGCGGCGGCGCAGGCGGCTGGCTGGAGCGCTGAGCCGTCATGAGGTCGGCCGGCATACGTTCTTCGAAGACCACGACAATGCGGTCGCGGCGCCGGCTGGCCGACAGGAAATTGACCGCATAACCTTCACTGGCACGGCGGCCCAGGAAGATGCCGACCGCATGCGTACGCCCCGGCTCGAACACGTCTGGCGCCGGCGCCCCGACCCGCCCCCACAGGCTGCGCCACTCGGTGATCGTCGAGGCGATCACATGCTCAGCTTGGCGGGACAACGCCGTGGCACCCTGCCAATGGCGTGTCTCGACAGTCTGCGCCCAGGCATCGACACTCGGCGTCATCATCAAGCCCGCAGCGACAATGCCATGCACGAGAAACTGCCGTCTCGGCAGCCGACAAATTGCTTGAGGGACCGTCTCGGTGCTCAATCGCACAACAATTCTCTGAATACCCGAGCCAAAAGAAGAGGTTCCCCTAGTGACCATCACACTTTGGCTCAAATGAGGCTGGCCCGGGCGCTATCAGGCCAAGCCGGGTATCAATCGTAGGGCCTGTGGCATTCGTGCAACACACTGGACCCGGTCGGGCATCTTTCAGTGGCTTTCCGCCCGATCGGCGTATGCTCGGCGCTGATGCAGCAGAGGACATTCGCGATGCCAGCCGCAATGGACGATCAGTCCGTGGCCCAGCGCGTGCTGGACCATATCGCCAATGGCACGACCGATGTAGGTCACCAAGTTTGGCGTGGGCCGGTCGCCAACTACCGTTCGCCGGAACGGTTGGCGAAGGAGATATCTGTCGTCTTGCGGCGCGTCCCGACGCCTTTCTGTCCGTCGGCTGCGCTGCCCGAAGTGGGGTCGTATGTTGCGCGAGAGGCGGCGGGGACGCCTGTCGTCGTGGTCCGCGACAACGATGGCAACGTGCGGGCCTTTCGCAACGCCTGCCGGCATCGCGGCATGCAGGTGGCGAGCGGCACGGGCTGCGCGCGGGCCTTCGTCTGCCGCTACCATGGTTGGACCTACAGTCTCGAAGGCCGGCTGCGCCATATTCCGCATGAGGCCGGCTTCCCTGGTTTTGACAAGGAAGCGCACCCGCTGGTGCCGCTCAGCGCCAGCGAGCGTCTCGGGCTGGTCTTTGTCACCCAGGATCAGCCGGCGTCGGGCGACGATTCTCTCGGCGGCTTGGGCGACCTGGTGAGGCCCGGTCAACGCATGTTTGCCCACGCGGAGCGTGACTTCGAGGTCAACTGGAAGCTTCTGCTCGAGAGCTTCATCGAGGGCTATCACATCAAGTCGACGCATCCCGAGAGCTTCCTGCCGTACGGCTTCGACAACCTGAACGTCATCGACTTGTTCGGTCGGCACAGCCTCGTGACCTATCCGTTCCGCCGCATCAAGAAACTGGCCAAAGTGCCGCCAGCCGAACGTCGCGTCGAAGGCCTGTTGACCTATGTCTACCACCTGTTCCCGAACGTGCTCATGACGGTGCTGTCGCGCCATACCAACCTGGTGATTCTCGAGCCATTGTCGGTCGACCGCACGCGGCAGGTCACCTACAGCCTCACCAACGGAGGCGGCGACGATCCTGCAGCACTGGCCGAGGCGAAACGTGATGCCGAGTTCGTCGGCACGACCGGCGCGATGGAGGACAGGGCGGTGGTGCATGCCATTCAGCGCGGCCTCGGCAGCGGTGCCAACGAGGCCTTCACCTTCGGACACTACGAAAGCGCCATCGTACACTTCCACGAGGCGCTCGACGCCGCACTTGCCTGAACTAGGTTCGCTTGGCTTTGTCGGCGGCGTTGGTTGTCTGAATCTGCTCGCGGATACGCCGCCAATCGTCTTCGCTGTAGGACAGCATGTTGGAGAACGTGCCGCTCCCCATGATGCCCATGGCGCCATCGATGGCGATCACTTCGCCATTGATGTATTCGACCTCGTCGCTCATCAGGAACGCTGCCATGTTGGCAAGCTCGCTGGGACGCCCGACGCGACCCATCGGATTGCGCGTGACGTAGCGGTCATCGCTGGAGCCCGTCGGGTTGAGCCGCGCCCATGCCCCTTCGGTAGGGAAGGGGCCCGGCGCGATAGCGTTGAGGCGGATACCGTGGCGGGCCCATTCGACGGCGAGGCTCTGGGTCATCACAGCGACCCCGGCCTTGGACATCGCCGAGGGCACGACGAACGGGCTGCCAGTCCATATCCAGGTCGTCAGGATGCTGAGCACGCTTGCTTTGCGCTGCTCGGCAATCCAGCGCTTGCCGCAGGCGTTGGTCGTGTAGAACGTGCCATGCAGCACGATATTGGCGATGGCATCGAACGCCCGTGGGCTGAGATCCTTGGTTTGAGAGATGAAATTCCCAGCAGCGTTGTTGACCAATCCATCGAGTGGACCGGTCGCCCAGATCCGCTCGATCATCTCCTCGACCGCAGTAGCGACGCGAATATCGACCGCGTGGGTATCGACGCGGCTGCCGGGGTGCTTCTCCATCACTTGGCGGGCCGTCTCTTCCAGCAGCCCGCCGCGGCGGCCGCAGATGACGCAATCGGCACCCAGCTCGACGAACTTCTCCATCATGACACGGCCCAGGCCCGTGCCACCGCCGGTCACCAGGAAGCGTTTGTCCTTGAAGAGATCGGTCCGAAACATCGAAATACCCCCCGATTTGCAGCCCTACTCTCGTCTAGCGTAGCGGCAATCCCGACAACAAGGGTTGTTGCACCCGCCCTCCGGGGTGCTAGGATTTCCGAATAACAACACGGGATCGTTGAATGACGACCCAACATGGAGAGACGGGCGGGGACGTCGGTACCGTTGAGCTGCGTGGTCGGGTCAAGTGGTTCAACGCCGTCAAGGGTTATGGGT
>VGCQ01000218.1 GCA_016870055.1 Alphaproteobacteria bacterium
CGGCGCGTCTTGGCGACGGCGATCGGCGAGGCGCCGAGATGCTGCTGGAAGAGGCGGCGCAACTGCCGGCCGCCCATGCCCAGCCGCTCCGCCAGGCGCTCGACATCGGCGCCCTCGCCATCGAGCGCTCCGTCGGCGATCAGCGCCAGGGCGCGGCTCACCGTGTTGGCCGAGCCGCGCCACGAGGCGAGGTCGGGCGCGATCTCGGGCCGGCAGCGCAGGCAGGGCCGGAAGCCCGCCTGCTGGGCCGCCGCCGCCGAGGCGAAGAAGCGGCAGTTCTCGAGCTTGGGCGTGCGCCCTGGGCAGACCGGCCGGCAATAGACGCCGGTCGAGGTGACGCCGACGAACACGCGCCCGTCGAAACGCGCATCGCGGCTCTGGAAGGCTCGGTAGCAGGCCCGGCGGTCGTGCAGCTCCATGACGACATCTTCCCACGGGTGCGGCGGCCGTGCTCGCGGTTTTCGGACTCCAGATTTGCCCATCCGCATTTGCCCATCCGCATTTGACCCATCCCGTGGAACATGATCAGTCGGCGACCATGGCGGACGAAGCGGTCGAGGCCGGCTGGCGGGCGCTGCTGCGGCCGGCGTGGCTGCCGGCGGTGGCGGTGCTGGTGGGCGGCGTGCTGCTGCATTCCATGAATGTGCTGATGCTCGCCACCGTGCTGCCGAGCGTGGTCGAGGATCTCGGGGGCGCCCGGCTGATGAGCTGGCCCAACACGGCCTTCCTCGCATCGTCGATCGTGGCGGCGGCCTGCACCGGCTATCTCGCATCGGTGCTGGGCGCGCGTGCCGTGTTCTGCACGGGCGCGCTGATCTTCGGCCTGGGCGCGCTCGCCTGCGCCCTGGCGCCGGTCATGGGCCAGATCGTCGTCGGCCGTTTCATCCAGGGCTTCGGCGGCGGCTTGCTCAACGCCATGGCCTACGTGCTGGTGCGCAGCACCTTCCCGGAGCGCCTGTGGGCGCGCGGCTTCGCCCTGCTGTCGGGTGCGTGGAGCCTGTCGATCGTGGTCGGCCCGCTGGTCGGCGGTCTGTTCGCGGGCTATGGCCACTGGCGCGGCGCCTTCTTCGCCGTCACGGCTTTGGCTGCCGTGCTGGCCTTGGTCGCCTGGCGTGCTCTGCCGCGCGGCGCCACCAGCAGCGACGGCGCGCGCGTGCCCGGCCTGCGCGTGGCGTTGATTTGCCTCGCCATCGCGACCGTGTCGGCGATGGCGATCACGCCTGGTGTGCTGGCCAAGGTCGGCCTGTTCGTCGCGGCGGTCGCAACGCTGATGCTGATGCTCGCGGTCGACCGCAGCGCCCATCGCCCCTTGCTGCCGACCGATGCGTTCTCGCTCGCCAGCCCGACCGGTGTCGGGCTGTGGCTCGTCCTGCTGACGGCCATCGCCTACAGCCCGCTGCAGATCTTCGTGCCGATCTTCCTGCAGGTCCTGCACGGCTTGGACCCGCTGGCCGCGGGCTACATGGTGGCCGGCGCCTCGTTCGGCTGGACGGCGGCATCGCTGGTCGTTGCCGGCACGCCGCCCGAGCGCGCCGATCGGCTGCTGATCGCCGGACCGGGCGCGATGGCGATCGGGCTGGCGGGCGTGGCGCTGCTCCTGACGATCGAGCCGGCGGTCATGGTCTTCGCCGCCATTGCCACGGTCGGCGCCGGCATCGGCGGCTGCTGGGCCTTCATCGCCCAGCGGGTGATGCACGGCGCGCGCCCCGGCGAGGGTGACCTTGCCGCCTCGTCGATCGCCACCGTGCAGCAGACCGGCTTCGCCCTGGGCGCTGCGCTGTCGGGCCTGGCGGCCAATGCCGCCGGCTTGACCTCGTCGCTGAGCCACGCCGAGGTCGCTGCCGCCGCCTTCTGGGTGCCGACCAGCTTCGTTCTGTCGGCGCTGGCTGCCGCCGTTGCTGCGGCGCGGTTGGTGAGGCTAGGGCGATCGGCGGCAAATTGACGGGCGGTGGCCGGCGATCACGCTGCGTGCTTGCGCTCGACCAACGCCGTGCCGAAGGCTTTGAACAGCGCGCGGTTGATGGGGTTGGATTGCGGGTCGTACTCGGCGTGCCATTGCACGCCCAGCGCAAAGCCGGGCGCGTCGGCGATGCAGATCGCTTCGATGGTGCCGTCCTCGGCGATGCCTTCGATGACGACGCGCTCGCCGGGCTCGAGGATGCCCTGGCCGTGCAGCGAGTTGACACGGATCGAATCGCGGCCGAGCAGCTTCGCAAACACGCCGTCGGCCTTGAGCCGCACTTCGTGGCGATCGGCGAACACGACGTTGGGGTCGGGATGGATCTCGCCGTTCTCCAGCCGCGGCATGCGATGGTTCATGCGGCCGGGCAGCTCGCGGATCTCGGGATGCAGCGAGCCGCCGAACGCCACGTTCATTTCCTGGAAGCCGCGGCAGATGCCGAACAGCGGGACGCCGCGCTCGACGCAGGCCTCGATCAGGGCCAGCGCCATCGCGTCGCGCTCCTGGTCGTACGGCTCGTGCTTGGGGTCGGGCTCGACGCCGAAGCAGGTCGGATGGACGTTGGCGCGCGCCCCGGTGAGCAGGATGCCGTCGACCGCGCCCAGCAACGCATCGATGTCGGTGATGCCGGGTGTGCCGGCGAACATCAGGGGCAGGGCGCCCGCCACTTCGGCGACCGCGCGCAAATTGCGCTGTCCCACGAGCTGCACGTTGTGACGATCGTTGACGACCTGCGCGTTGCCGATCACGCCGACCACCGGTTTCGTCATGCCCACACTCACGCCCGCCGTTGAAGCTCCCGTCAGGGGTGGATTTTAGCGCGTCTGCGGCAGATAGACCACCGACGCCGCATACAGTGCCGTCAGGCGATCCCGGCGGGCCTCCTCGACCAAAGTGACCGGTGGCGTGCCGAGGC
Source organism: Alphaproteobacteria bacterium (assembly GCA_016870055.1). Lineage (GTDB taxonomy): Bacteria > Pseudomonadota > Alphaproteobacteria > Reyranellales > Reyranellaceae > Reyranella. The sequence goes on from VGCQ01000218.1 coordinate 2,877, forward strand.
GGCCCGAGGGATCGACGATCGTCATGCCGCGGGTCAGGCCGGGTGCCAGGCCGACGCCCAGCGAGGCGCGCAGCGAGCGCGTGACGATGGCGGGCTCGACCGCCACCGCTGCGGCGAAGGGATCGATGAAAAACAGCCGGTCGCCATGGCCGTGGTGGACGTGGCGGCGGCGGTCGTGGTCGGCCAGCGCGCGGGCGAAGGCTTTGTAGGCGCCGTCGGTCGCCTGTCCGAACAGCCGATCGACCTCGACGCCCTCGAGATCGTGCGCCACGCACGGCTCCCACGGCACCACCGTGGTGTCGAGGCCGGCGCCCAGCACGATCGCCGCCGCTTCGGGATCGGCGAAGATGTTGAATTCGGCGGCCGGCGTGACGTTGCCGCGGCCGTGCAGCGTGCCGCCCATGACGATGAGCTGGCCGATACCGGCGGCGATGCCCGGCGCGCGCCGCAGCGCCAGCGCGAGATTGCTGAGCGGCCCGATCATCAGGAGATCGACCGGGTCGCGGTCGGCCGCCGCCTGCAGGAGCGTCGCAACCAGGAACTCGACGGCGTCCGACCCGGCGGGCTGGTCGCTGTGCGGCGGCCGTGGCGCACCGCCCAGCCCGTCCTCGCCATGGACATGGCGGGCGTCGATCAGCTCGCCGACCAACGGCCGATCGGCGCCGGCATGGACGGGAACTGCCGTACCGGCGACCGCCAGCACCGCCAACACGTTGGTCGTGGCGGCGGCCAGGCTGACATTGCCGAACACGGTGGTGATCGCCCACGGCGTGCGGCCGGCGGCGATCAGCAGCAGCAAGGCCTGGGCGTCGTCGACGCCGCCGTCGGTGTCGAGGATCAATCTGCGATGAGCCATGGGCGATTGTAGAGAAGCGGTGCGATCCAACGAAGCCCCATCGATCCCTTCGACCGTCGCCGAAACGACGGCACGGCGGTGGCCTCTATCGTGGCGTCATCGTCGATCGAAGGAGCAGTCATGTCCGACCTTCATGCCCTCAAGGACGGTCTCGTCGTCACCGCCTTCTGGCAAGCCAATCCTGGCGAAGCCGATGCCGTACGCGCCATCGTGCGGGAATTCCTGCCGCAGGCCCAGCGCGAGCCGGGCGTGCGGGCGTTCCAGATCCACCAGTCGCTGGCCGAGCCCGAGAAGTTCTTCTTCTACGAGGTCTTCAAGGACGAGGCGGCGTTCGCCGAGCATCAGCAGACCGAGCACTTCAAGACGCTGATCGCCGGCCAGGCGCTGCCCAAGCTCGCCAAGCGCGAGCGCACCCAGCATCGATTCGTGTGACGTCTCGGTCGGGTGGGACTACGCTGCCCGCCACGGCCCGACGTCGAGCCACGTGCTTTGGTAGGTGGCGCCTTCACCCATGTCGGTGTAGCGGTCCGAGCACAGCATGTTGATGGTGCCCGATACCGCTTCCCCGATCGGCCGCTGGCCGGGGACCAGCACGACGCCGGGCTGGATCTCGTCGCTGACCTGCAGCATGAGGCCGATCTCGCCGCGGTCGTTGAACAGGCGCACCGCGTCGCCTGCCTTGACGCCGCGCGTCGCAGCGTCCTTGGGATGCAGCACGCAGAACGGCTTGCCTTCGCGCTGGCGCAGGAAGTCGACGCCCGAGAAGGCGGTGTGTGCCTGGAAGTAGCCGGGCGCGGTGAGCAGCCGCAGCGGCCACTTCTTGGCGTCGGCCGCCTCGATCGGATCCTCGCTCCAGTCGGGCATCGGCGACACGCCCTGCCTGGCCAGTTGCTCGGAGTAGAATTCGAGCTTGCCCGACGGCGTCTTGAAGACTTGTCCCTCGAACGCGTGGGCGATGTGGATCGGCTCGCCGGCGAACAGCTTGGCGGGATCGGCGGCGGCGGCCGGGCCGGTGGCGCCCTTGAACAGCTCCTTGGCCGCGTCCTGCGGCGACAGCGCGAAGATGCGGTCGGCGAGACCCATGCGCTTGGCCAGCGCCTGCGCCACGTCGAAGTTCGAGCGCGCCTCGCCCAACGGCGCGGCGGCCTCGCGGCCCCATTGCATCCAATAGGCGCCGTAGGCGCGGTAAAGATCGTCGGTCTCGAGATAGGTCGCCGCCGGCAGCACGATGTCGGCGTATTTCGCGGTGTCGGTCAGGAAGGGATCGTGCACCACGGTGAACAGGTCCCCGCGGGCCAGGCCCTTCCGCACCTTGTGGACCTCCGGGCAGGTCACGGCCGGATTGTTGGCCGAGATGTAGAGGCCGCGAATCGGCGGCTCCTTCATGGTCAACAGCGCCTCGCCCAGCCGCAGATGGTTGACGTTGCGCGTTGCCGCCGGTCCCGAGGGCTTGCGAATCGCGGCGTAGTTGAGATCGCACGACGCCGCCGTCAGCAGCAGCGCGCCGCCGCCCTCCACCGCATAGTGCCCGGTGACGCCCGGCAGCAAGGTCACGGCGCGCAACGCCTGGCCGCCATGGATCAGCCGCGTCATGCCCTCGCCGAGCCGGATCAGCGCCGCCTTGGCGCGGCCGTACATCGCCGCGAGCTTCTCGATATCGGCCACGGCGAGGCCGGTGATCTCGGCGACCCGCGCCGGCGGGAACTTGGGCAGGATCTCGCGCTCGACGCGATCGAAGCCCAGCGTGTGCCGCGCGATGTAGTCGCAGTCGGCGAGCTTGTCGCGCACCAGGATGTGCATGACGCCGAGCGCCAGCGCCGCATCGGTGCCGATGCGGATCGGCAGATAGAGATCGGCCTGCTTGGCGCTGCGGGTGCGGCGCGGATCGATCACGACGATCGGCACGCCGCGCTTCTTCCTCTGTTCCTCGGCGAGTGCCCAGAAATGGACGTTGGTTGCCGCGAGATCGGCGCCCCAGGCGATCACCAGGTCGGAATGCACCACCGATTCCGGGTCGGCGCCGCCGACCGGTCCAACCGTGACGTCCCAGGCGACCTCGCAGCAGGTGTCGCACACCGTGCCGGCCTGCAGGCGCGACGTGCCGAGGGCATGGAACAGGCCGTTGACCAACCCGCGATTCATCAGCCCCTGATGCGCCGAGTAGGCATAGCCGAGCAGGGCGAGCGGGCCGCTCTCGGCGATGATCGTCTTCCATGTCGCGGTGATCTCGTCGAGCGCCTGATCCCAGGTGATCGGCGCGAACTGGCCCGCGCCCTTGGCGCCGATGCGCTTGAGCGGCGTCGTGATGCGCCCGGGCGAGTTCACCAGGTCGGCGTCGCGGTTGACCTTGCCGCAGGCGAAGCCCGCCGTGTAGGGATGATCGGGATCGCCCTGCACGCGCACGATCTTGCCGCCCTCGACATCGGCGATGAGCGAGCACATGTCGGGGCAGTCATGCGCGCAGACGACGCGAACGGACGATTTCACCACACCGTCTCCCAATCGATGGACGGCGTAGTCTAGCAGAGGCGGGGAACGAACCGGGCCTTACTTCTTCTTGGCCGCGCCCTTAGCCGGAGCGGCTTCCGGCTTGCCACCCGTCGCCTTGGTGCCCGCCGCCATGCCGCTGGTCATGCCGAAGCGGTCCTTGAAGCGCTGCACGCGGCCACCGCGATCGACGTTTTGGCGCACGCCCGTCCAGGCCGGGTGGGTCTTGGGGTCGATATCGAGGCGCATGGTCGCGCCCTCCTTGCCCCAGGTCGACCGGGTCTCGAACGAGCTGCCGTCGGTCATCACCACCGTGATCTTGTGGTAGTCGGGGTGGATCTTCTCTTTCATGGCCAAATCTCCAGCGCAAAGCCCGGGACCCGCCCTGACGAGGCGTGCGGGGGCCGGCGCGACAGGGCAGGGGGTATACAGGCCCAACCCGCCCAGGACAAGCCGCTTCCGGATGGCGGTTTATCGGCAATTTTCGAGGATCGACGGGGCGATCAGGGCGGCGAACAGCCGCGACCCGGCGGGCGAGAAATGGCCCTGATCGACGAAGCCGCCGCTATCGAAGCGCTCGACCGGCAGGCCGACATAGACATCGCCCAAAGCCGCGGCGTCGCGCTGCACCAGGCCGTTCAGCCGTTGGATCAGGGCGAACATGTCCTTCTCTTTGACGAACGGCACCCAGGACGACGCGGCATCGGCGGTGAGAGCCTGGCGGTTCATCAGCTGGCCGACCCAGATGGTCTTGATGCCGCGCTGGCGGTTGATGGCCGAGATGGCGCCGACATTGCGCAGGAAGATCGCTTCGAAGGCCGGATCGGGCTCGCTGCTGGTCTTTCCCTGGACCGCCGCCGGCCGCATCGTGTCGAACGCCAGGCCGAGGAAGCGCCCGGCGAAGATCGACAGGGGAGAGAACGAGTCGCCGAAGTCGGTGCGGCGCGCGCGAAAACTGTCGACCTGGAACGGCAGATGCAGATCGGCGTAGGCGGGGTCGAGGTTGGCGATGTGCGCGTTGCGCAGATCGTTCCAACCGACATAGTAGACCGAGCAGGTCGGCGACACGCCCTTGGTGCGCTCGTAGAAAGCCGTCTGGATGACGTGCTCGGCGGTCGTGTAGCCGCCCATGCCGTGGTTGATCACTTCGTACTTGGGACCGAGGACGTCCTGCAGGCGCTCGGCCCAGGACTGGCCGTCTGGCTTGCCGTCGAAGGTCGTCGAGCCGCCGAACAGGGCCACCACGATCTTGCCGCGCAACTGCTCGGCCGATCGTTCCTTGCCGCGCCGTTTTTCGGAGTTGATGTGGATGGCGGCGCCGCTGACGTTTGCCGGCGTCGGCGCTGGCACGACCTGCAGCAAGGGATGCCATTCGACCCGGATCAACGGCCGGCCGGTATCGCGCGGCGCCAGGGCGGTCGACGAGATCAGGTGATACTTGTAGAGCGCCAGCGAGCCCACGCCGAACCCGAACTCGACGGCGGCGAGCGACAGCAGAATGGTGGCGCAGCGCGGCAAGCGGGTCAGTGCGAAGGCGAGCACCGCCAGTGCCATCATGTAGAAGATGTAGATGCCGCGCGGCGAATTGAGTTCCAGGTGATTGCGCGTCACGAGATAGAGCCCGGTCAGGGCGACAAGCAGAAAAGCCGCGACTGCCGTCAGGGCGACGAGTGTGCGTTCGAATTGGTAGGGCCTGACCAGCCCGACATGTTCGAGAAAGGCTCGCCGCATCGCCGTGACGGTAAAGGTGGTTGCACCAAAATGGAACTGCTTGGTCGCGATCCTTGCGGTCATTCACCATTGTATGACGGCGGCGAGGCCGGTAGAC
>VGCQ01000219.1 GCA_016870055.1 Alphaproteobacteria bacterium
AGCAGGTGCCCGATGCCGAGCAGATCGACCACCGAGCTGAGATCGGTCGCCGCGCCATCGCCGGCGCGATTGAACCAGCGACCATAGAGCAAGTTGCGCCGCACGCTGAGATGCGGGAACAGCCGACTGTCCTGGAACACATAGCCGATGCGTCGTCGATGCTTGGGCACGAACAGGCCCTGCGCGGTGTCCACCAGGACATGGCCATCGACGACGATGCGGCCGCGATCGGGTTCGAGCAGGCCGCCGACGATGTCGACCAGCGTGGTCTTGCCCGAGCCGGAGCGGCCGAACAGCGCGGTAAGGCCGGGCACTGCGGTGAAGCGGGCATCGAGTTGGAAGGCGCCGCGCCGATGCGCGATCTCGATCTCCAGGCTCATGACGCCGTCCGGCGGCTGCCGACACGCCGCGCCAGCAGCTCGGAGCCGAGCAGGGCAAGCAGCGAGATCGCGATCGAGATCAGGGTGAGGCGGAGCGCACCGGCATCGCCGCCGGGGACCTGGGTCAGGGTGTAGATCAGCGACGGCAGGGTCTGGGTCTCGCCGGGAATGTTGGAGACGAAGGTGATGGTGGCGCCGAATTCGCCCATCGCCTTGGCGAAGCACAGGACAGCGCCGGCGATCACGCCAGGCAGGCAAAGCGGCAGGGTGACCGTGGCGAACACCCAGAGAGGGCTGGCGCCGAGCGTTCCGGCCGCCGCTTCCAGCCGCGTGTCGACCGCTTCGATCGACAGCCGGATGGCGCGCACCATCAGGGGAAAGCCCATGACGGCGCAGGCGAGCGCCGCGCCGGTCCAGCGGAAGGAAAAGACGATGCCGAGATTGTCGGCCAGGAATTCGCCGATCGGCGCGCGGCGGCCAAGCGCGATCAGCAGCAGGTAGCCGGTGACGACCGGCGGCAGGACCAACGGCAGGTGCACGAAAGTGTCGACCAGGCTCTTGCCCCAGAAGTCGCGGCGCGCCAGCAGCCAGGCGATGGCGATGCCGAACGGCAGGCTGGCCAGGGTTGCCGTCGTGGCGACCTGGAGGCTGAGCTGGACCGCCGTCCATTCCTCGGGCGTCATGTCGACGACGGAACCTTGGCCAGAACGGCGAAGCCGTGCTTCTCGAAAATCGCCTTGGCCCCGTCGCTGCGCAGGAAATCGAGAAACGCGCGGGCGTCGGCGTTGCGCGAAGCGCGGACCAGTGCCGCGGGATAGATGATCGGCGGATGCGAGCGTTCGGGGAAGCTCGCCACGATCCTGACCTGGGACTCGGCGAGCGCATCGGTGCGATAGACGAGGCCGAGCGTCGCCTCGCCGCGCGCGACCAACAGGAGCGCGGCGCGCGGATTCTCGGCCTGGGCGATCCTGTCCTTCACCATCGGCCAGACGCCGAGCGTCTCCAGCGCCGCCTTGCCGTACTTGCCCGCCGGCACCGCCTGGACGTTGGCCATCGCCAGCCGTCCGCCGGCCAGGGCCGCGGCGAGGCCTTCGCGGGTGATTGCAAGGCTGTCGATTGCAGCGTCCTTCGGCGCGATCAGCACGATCTGGTTGCCGAGCAGATCGAAGCGGCTGGTGCGATCGATCAGCTCTTTGGTCGCGACATGGTTCATCCAATCGCGATCGGCCGCGATGAAAATGTCGGCCGGCGCACCCTGCTCGAGCTGCTTGGCCAGCGCCGAGCTCGCGGCATAGGAAAGCCGAGGCGGGGCCTTGCCGCCCGCCTGCGACCAGGCGGCGGCGACGTCGTCCAGCGCGCCCTTCAGGCTGGCGGCGGCGAAGATCGTCAGGTTGGCCTTCGCCCGGGCAACACCGGGCAACAGGGGCAGGCTGAGCGCCAGGCCGAGCCAGCGCCGTCTCGTCAACACATCGCACTCCCGCTCAGGGAGCCGATATAGTCGACTGGATATAGCGCTTCGTCCAGAGCCTGTTTGCCGCGAGCGCCAGCCGGCGCAGCGCCACCGCCGCCATCACCAGCAGCGCGGCGACCAGCACCTTATGGGATGGCCGGAAGATCAGTTCGGGATCGAGATTGGCGAGCAGGATGCGGCCGGGGTCGATGCCGTTCACCAGCCCGTACCAGGCAGCCTCGAAGATCACCGTGCAGAGCGTGGCGGTGGCGGTCAGGATGCCGAGCCCGAGGAAGCTCCGCTGCAGCGTGCTCGGCAAGGCGCGCCACAGCATCAGCCAGGCGAACAGGCCGGCGGCGAAGGCGGGCTCGCCGATCTTGAGCTTGGACTGGATGAAGAAATGGATCAGGCCGACGAAGACGGCGGGATAGATCAGCCAGTGCAGGCGCTTCCAGTTGCGCTTGAGCCGCTTCTGCCAGCCGTCGGTCGAAGTGACGGCGAGCGCCACCAGGGCGAGCAGCGCCACGAAGCCGATAGTGAGGTAGAAGCGCTTCAAGATTTCGGTGGCGACGACCAGCAGGTTCCATTTCTGATCGAGGGCATAGATCAGAAGATGCACCAGAGCATAAAGCGCCGCTGCGACCCCGATGCGTCGCCGGATGTGGACCAGCGGCATCCAATCGAACAAGACGCGCGCCGGCGTCATGGCCAGCGACAGCAGCAGGAAGATGACGGCCCAGTCGCCGGTCGAGTGCGTCGCCACCGTGACCGGGCGTGGTCCCAGCTCGTCGCCGTACCAGCGCCAGGCGAGTTCGACTGCCGGCAGGCAGAGCCCGACCAGCGTCGCTTGCCGCAGCCAGAAGACTTTGCGTTGCAGGGTCACGCCGCAAACCTAGATATTGGCCCGATCACCTGCCGGTCAAACTTGCGTCATCTCCGGCCGATGAACTCCTTACTTATCGCTGATTGCCGAACAGGAACTTGTAGGTGCCGATCGTCGGTGTCGCGGTGACGCCGAACGGCTTGAGCTTGGCGAGCGTCAAGGTCGCCCGCGCGGCGGCGCCGACGGCGGCAGCATCGGCGCCCTCCAGCAACACCACCCACTCCGCTTCGTCGGCCTTGGGATGATCCATGCTCTTGGCCTGCAGCGGCGCTTGCGCGACTTCGAGGTCGTTCTCGACGGCGAAAGCGCCGACCAGGCCGGGCCGGGCGATCGCCTTGGGCAAGGCGATCTCGCCGAGCCAGGCGACCAGAGCCTTGCGTGCCCGCGGATCGGGGACGAAGCGCACGGTGGCCACCGCGCCGCCGACGCCGTGCGCCAAGTCGACCTGGATGCGCGTGGTCAGGCGGTTGAACTTGGTGAAGCGGGCCATCACCGCCTGAGTCCACGGCGTCTGGTTAGCGAGCAGCTGTAGGTAGCCAGGCGTCGCTAGGTCCTCGACGCTGTCGCATTCGTAGGTGGCGAGGTACTTGGGCGAACCGCGCACGGCGATGTAGCGCCGGCCGCGATGGAAGCCCGGCAGGTTGACGCGCTCGTCGATGTGCTCGCGGTTGTACCATTCGTTGAAGTCGCGTTCGTCGCGAGACTTCACCTCGCAAAACACGATCAGCATCCCCTTGCCGAGCAGCGGCATGGCCCTCCCTCCTGCGCTCCTTGCGGAGCTCCGGAGGGCAGCCCCCCCGAAGCCGCTTTGCGGCGAAGGAGGGTAGTCTATGCTGCCGGCCCCGGGAGAGGAAACACCATGAAAATCGTCAAGATCGAGGATCTCCACTGCAACGCCGGCTGGCGCGATTTCTCGTTCCTCAAGATCACGACCGACGAAGGCCTGGTCGGTTGGTCGGAATACAACGAAGGCTACGGCAGCGCCGGCCTCACCGCCGTGATCCGCCGCATGGCGCGCGACCTGGTCGGCGAAGACCCGCGGCCGATCGAGCGGCTGATGGCCCGCCAGCAGGCAGTCACGCGCCAGGCGCCGGGTGGCCTCAATCAGCAGGCGATGGCGGCGATCGAGAACGCCCTGCTCGACGTCAAGGCCAAGGCGCTGGGCATACCCGTGCACGCCCTGTTCGGCGGGCCGGTGCGCGACCGCCTGCCGCTCTACTGGTCGCATTGCGGCAGCTACCGCTTCGGCCATGCCGAGATCATGGGCGTCGAGCCCGTGCGCTCGCTCGACGATCTGGTGACGCTCGGCCGCTACGTGAAGGAGCAGGGCTTCAAGGCGCTCAAGACCAACATCTTCCGCTTCGACGGCAAGCCGCCCTACATGCACCAGCCGGGATTCGCGCGTGGCCCCGGTTGGCCCGAGCTCAACGTCGATGGCGCGACGCTCGCCGCCATCACCGACGGGCTGGCCGCCTTCCGCCAGGGTGCGGGGCCCGACATGGGAATCCTTCTCGACAGCAACTTCAACTTCAAGACCGAGGGCTACATCAAGTTGGCGCGCGCCTGCGAGCCCTACAATCTGTTCTGGCTCGAGATCGACACCTACGACCCGCAGGGCCTGCGCCTGATCCGCGACCGTGCCGCCATGCCGATCGCATCTTGCGAATCGCTGTTCGGTCGCCGGCAGTTCCGGCCGTTCTTCGAGAACCGTTCGATGGACGTGTCGATCATCGACGTGCCGTGGAACGGTCTCGTGGAGTCGGTGAAGATCGCGGCGATGGCCGATCCCTACGAGATCAACTGCGCGCCGCACAATTTCTACGGCCACATGTCGACCCTGATGAGCGCCAATCTGTGCGCCGCCATCCCGAATTTCCGTATCATGGAAATCGATATCGACGACGTGCCGTGGAAGGACGATCTGGTCACCCATCCACCGGTCATCCAGAATGGCGAACTGATCGTGCCCACCCGGCCAGGCTGGGGTGCCGACATCAACGAAGAAGCCGTGCGGGCCCATCCGCCGAAGAACCCACATCCGTGAGGGGAGAAGACATATGGTCTACGAATTGCGTTGCTACACGCTCGCCCCGGGCAAGATGCCGGAGTACCTGAAAGCCGCCGAGACGATCGGCCGGCCGGCGCGTGGCAACAACTACGGTGTCAATCACGGCTACTGGACGGCCGAGTTCGGCGCGCTGAACCAGATCTGGCACCTCTGGAAGTACGACAGCCTCGACGACCGCGAGCGGCTGCGCGGCGAGCTGATGAAGAACAAGGATTGGACGGAGAAGTACGTGCCGACCATCCGGCCGTGGATCCAGCGCCAGGATCTGCGGGTGATGAACGCCGTGGTCGACATCAAGCCGTCGGACGGCACCACCGGCAACGTCTACGAGCTGCGCATCTACCGCACCGTGCTGGGCGGCGCGCAGCAATACGGCAAGGATTTTCTCGAGGTGAAGGAAGCGCGCGAGAAGTACTCGCCGATCTGGGGTGCCTGGACCGGCGAGTTCCCGCAGCCCAACGAGTGGATCCATCTGTGGCGCTACAAGAACCTGCAGGAGCGCTTCGCGGCGCGCGCCGCAGCGATGAAGGACCCGGCCTGGCAGGCCTACCTCGCCAAGGGCCCGGCCAAGCTCGCCGAGATGCACTCGACACTCCTGCTGCCGACCAACTATTCGCCGCTGAAGTGACAGCGCAGCTGTCCTCTTGGGTCGCAAGCGAAGGATCTCATCGTCGTCGATGAGATCCTTCGCTGCGCTCACGACGACATTGTGCGTAGAGAGGTAGCTGCTATGGACTCGTACGACGACACCGAGCTTGCGTTGATGAAATTCGGTGTCGGCCAGCCGGTGCCGCGCATGGAGGATCCGACGCTGCTGCGCGGCCAGGGTCGCTACACCGACGACGTCAGTCTCGCAGGCCAGGCCTACGCCGTGATGGTGCGCAGCCGCATCGCCCACGGCATGCTGAAGGGCATCGATGCGAAGGCTGCGCGTGTCATGCCCGGCGTGCTCGCCGTTCTGACTCATGCCGATCTCGAGCAGGCGGGCTTCGGGCCACTGAAATGCCCGATGAACATCCCGCAACGCGACGGCTCACCGATGAAGACGCCGCCCAGGCCGTCGCTCGTCAAAGACCGCGTGCGCTATGTCGGCGAGGCGGTGGCCTGCGTCGTGGCCGAGGCGGCGGTGCAGGCCAAGGACGCCGCCGAGGCCGTCGAGCTCGACATCGAGGAGCTGCCGGCAGTCACCACGCCGGCCGAGGCGCTGAAGCCCGGCGCGCCGCAGCTTCACGACGGCGTGCCCGGCAACCTGGCACTCGATTTCCACTACGGCGATGCCGAGGCGGTGACGAAAGCCTTTGCCGCGGCGGCGCACGTCACGCGGCTGGAAATCGTCTCCAACCGCATCGTCGTCAATCCGATGGAGCCGCGCTCGGCGATCGGTTCGTACGATGCCGCGGCCGGGCGCTGGACCCTGCAGGTCGGCTGCCAGGGCGTGATCGGCCTGCGCGGTGGGCTGGCGCGCGACGTGCTGAACGTGACGCCGGACAAGGTGCGCGTGCTGACCAGCAATGTCGGCGGCTCGTTCGGCATGAAAAGCCAAGTCTATCCCGAGTACGGTCCATTGCTGCTGGCGGCCAGGCAGCTCGACCGGCCGGTCAAGTGGACCGACGAGCGCTCCGAGAGCTTCCTGAGCGATCATCACGGCCGCGATCATCAGCGCGTCGCCGAGCTCGCCCTCGACAAGGACGGCCGCTTCCTCGCCGTGCGGCTCTCCGGGACCGGCAATGCCGGCGCCTACATCTATCCGCCGATGCCGGCCACGACCAACGCGGTGAAGAACGTCATCGACGTCTATCGAACCCCGGCGATGGAGGTGAACTCCAAGGTGGTGTTCACCAACACCACGCCGGTGGCGGCCTATCGCGGCGCCGGCCGGCCCGAGGGCAACTACTACATGGAGCGGCTGATCGACACGGCGGCGCGCGAGATGGGCATCGACCGGGTCGAACTCAGGCGTCGCAATCACATCGCACCGTCGCAAATGCCCTATAAGGCGCCGTCGGGCATGAACTACGATTCGGGCGAGTTCACCACCGTGCTCGACAAGGCGCTGGCCGTCGCCGACTGGCAGGGCTTCGCGCGGCGCAAGCAGGAAAGCCGGGCGCGCGGCAAGCTGCGCGGCCGCGGCATCGGCTCCTACCTCGAAGTTACCGGCCCGCCGGCCAAGGAGTATGGCGGCGTGCGCTTCGAGGCCGACGGCACGATCACCATGCTGAGCGGCACGCTCGACTACGGTCAAGGCCACGCCACGCCGTTCGCCCAGGTGCTGGGCGGCAAGCTCGGCATCCCGATCGACCGCTTCCGCCTGCTGCAGGGCGATTCCGACCAGCTCAAGGTCGGCGGCGGCACCGGCGGCTCGAAATCGGCGCTGGTGGCGAGCCAGGCTTTCCTCGAGGCCGCCGACAAGGTGATCGACCAGGGCAAGCAGATCGCGGCCCACGTGCTGGAAGCGGCGGTCGCCGACCTGGAGTTCTCGCGCGGCCGCTTTACCATCGCCGGCACCGATCGCGGTGTCGGCATTCTCGACCTGGCCGAGAAACTGCGCACGGGGCTGAAACTGCCGGCCGAACTACCGCAATCGCTCGACGTCGGCCACGTCTCCGACAACCCGCCCTTCTCCTTCCCCAACGGCTGCCACGTCGCCGAGGTCGAAATCGATCGGGACACCGGCCAGGTCGAGGTCGTGCGTTATTTCATGGTCAACGACTTCGGCACGGTGATCAATCCGATGCTGACCGCGGGCCAGGCGCATGGCGGCGTGTTGCAAGGCATCGGCCAGGCGTTGATGGAGCGCACGGTCTACGATCCGCAAGGCCAGCCGGTCGCCGGCTCCTACATGGACTACGCCCTGCCGCGCGCCGCCGATGCGCCGGACATGTCGGTGCAGAACCATTCGGTGCCCTGCAAGACCAACCTTTTGGGCGTGAAGGGCTGCGGCGAGGCCGGCTGCGCCGGTGCGTTGCCGTCGGTGATGAACGCCGTGGTCGATGCGTTGTCTGAGTTCGGCGTCACGCATATCGATATGCCGGTAACGCCGGAGAAGGTGTGGCGGGTGATGAACAGTGAGAAGGGCTAACGTGGCAGCGAGTAGCCGACCTTCTCCTCGATCGCGATGGTCTTCTTGACCGCTGGCCGGACCATCATGCGCGCATAATGCGCCTCGATGTTGGGGTAGTCGGCGGGGTCCAGATTGAGCGAGCTGCGGAAGCGCCAGTAGAG
>VGCQ01000220.1 GCA_016870055.1 Alphaproteobacteria bacterium
ACACTAGAGCGGAATCCGACCAGCTGCTTCCAGCCGGGCGGATTGTGTTCTAGATGATTGGCCGCGCCAGTCGACTGGCTTTCGTCGGTCGACAGGCCTCCCCACGCCCGGCATCCGTCGTGTTCACGCCTCTCGATCGAGGGCGCGGCCGGACGACGTCGCCCTTGGTTCCGCACAGGTCTGATGGGAGGATACGATTTCGCAGGCAATGAAAGGACGGCGGACATGGGCAGGCTCGACGGCAAGGTCGCCGCGGTGACGGGCGGGGCATCGGGGATCGGCGAGGCGACGGTCAGGCGTTTCCTCGCCGAGGGCGCCAGCGTGGCGTTCTGCGACCGCGACGGCGAGCGCGGCCGCCGCGTGGCGGCCGAGCTCGAGGCGCTCGGTGCCACCACGGGCGGCACCAATGGCGCCAGGGTCGCCTTCACCCAGGCCGACGTCGGCAGCGAGGCCGCGTGCCTGGACTTCGTCGACGGGGCGGCCCGGCGGTTCGGGCGCCTCGACATCCTGGTCAACAATGCCGGCATCCGGAAGTACGAGAAGATCGACGAAGCGAGCGCGGCGAGCTGGAACGAGATCCTGGGCGTCAACCTGATGAGCTACGCCTTCTGCGCCAAGGCGGCGGTGCCGCTGATGCGCCAGAACAAGGGCGGCGCCATCGTCAACGTCGCCTCGGTCCGGTCGATCGTCGCGGGCGGCGGCAACCTGCAGTACGACACGACCAAGGCGGCGATCGCCGGGCTGACGCGGGCGCTCGCCGCCGACCATTCGGCGGAGGGCATCCGCGTGAACGCGGTCGGTCCCGGGCCGATCTTCACGCCGTTCCACGAGCGCCGCATCGCGGCGGCCGGCGAGACCGTCGAGCAGTACAACGCCCAGGCGGCAAGCGGCACCATGCTGAAGCGCCCGGGCCGGGCCGAGGAGGTCGCCGCCGCGATCCTGTTCCTCGCCTCCGACGATGCCTCCTACGTCACCGGCGCCCTGCTGTTCGTGGACGGCGGCATGACGGCGCTATGAAAAAGGACGAACGCATGGTCGACACCCATTCGGCGTGGCGCGCGGAGTCCCTGACCTGGGGCCAAGGGCCGAGGGTCTTGGAAGTGTTCCTCGAGCCGACCTGCCCGTTCTCCGCCAAGGCCTTCGGCAAGCTCGACGAGACCTTGCAATCGGCGGGCGCCGACAGGGTCATGCTCAAGATCTGGCTGCACTCCCAGCCCTGGCATCTTTTTTCCGGCGTGATCACGCGCTGCGCGCTCGCCGCCTCCACGCTCCCGGAAGGCAAGGGTGCGGCCAAGAAGGTGCTGGCGGGTGTCGCCGCTCACCGCGACAGGTTCGAGCCCGCCGATCATTGCAGCGGCCCCCTTCTCGCGCTGTCGCCCAACGACATCATTGCGCGCGTCGAGGAATGTTCCGGCCTGAAGCTTGCCGAAGCCTACGCCGTTGCCAGGCTCGACCAGGAGGTCAAGCGGCATACGAAGTACGCCCGCCAAAACGGCATCCATGTCTCACCGACCTTCATGATCGACGGCCTGGTCCAGAACGACATGAGCAGTGGCGACGCGGTGTCGGCCTGGGTGGCCCGTCTGTCGACGCTCTAGACACCCAACGGCGCGTCTTGACCGACGACCTGCTTGTAGAGCGCACGAACCTCGTCGGACACGCGGTGCGTGTCTTCCATCAGGTTGCGCGGCGTGATCGCGATGAAGGCGATCTCCCAGTCGTCCGGCTTCGGCACGCCGACCTTGGGCACGAAGGCGTGCGGCGCACCGGGCGCGTTGTGGAAATGGCTGCCGCCGACGACCGGCGTCAGCACCGGCTTGCCCTGCGCGTCGAGGGAGAAGCCTTGCGCCTCGCCCACGACATACATCGGGAACTGGTCGGTGCGGCTGGCGATGTGGGTGTGCAGCTCGACCTTGGGCAGGAACACCGCCGCGACGCCGCGGCCGTGCCGGTTCTGGCCGAGCCGCCACGGGCCGGGCCCGCTGAGATCCGGCGCGTCGGCGGACAGGCGATGGTCGGGGCGGGCCAGGATGGCGCGCAGGGCTTCCTTGGGATTGAAGTCGGGACCGCCCGCGGCGCGGGCTTCTTGGAAGCCCGCGTAGACGGCCTTCATCCATTGAAGCTCGTCGTCGGCCAGCTCGTGGTCGAGAACAGGGAGACCCGCGCCGTCGGGCATGAGAGGCTTCTCCGCGTTGGCCGCAAACGCTAGCATCCCCTTGACGCACGAGGCAACGCCGCGCTCTCCTTGCCGCCGCGCTTGTGGCCCGCACTGTGGCCGATGCGAACCGCGGGGGAAGCAATGGATCAAGCGAGCTTTGACTTCATCGTCGTCGGCGCGGGCTCAGCCGGCTCGGTGCTGGCCAATCGCCTCAGCGCCGATCCGCGCAACAAGGTGCTGGTGCTCGAAGCCGGGCGCGAAAGCCATCCGTGGTCGTGGATCCCGGTCGGCTTCGCCAGGCTGATCGACAACCCCAAGGCCAACTGGCTCTATGCCTCGGAGCCCGAGGCGTCGACCGGCAACCGCCGCATCCCGATCCCGCGCGGCAAGCTTCTGGGCGGCTCGTCGTCGATCAACGGCATGGTGTTCGTGCGCGGCCAGGCGCAGGACTACGACACCTGGGCGCAGCTCGGCAATCGCGGCTGGAGCTGGCGCGAGGTGCTGCCGATCTTCCGCGACATGGAGAGCTTCCAGGGCGATGCCGACGAGGAATATCGCGGCCGCAGCGGACCACTGAAGGTGACCGAGAGCAACGAGAGCGGCGCGATCTACGAGGCGCTGATCGAGGCCGCCGGCCAGGTCGGCATCGCCTATACCAAGGACTACAACGGCGCCAAACAGGACGGCATCGGCATGACCCAGGCGACCATCCGCGGCGGTCGCCGCATGAGCACCGCGGTCTGCTACCTCGATCCCGCGCGCAGCCGGCCGAACCTCGCCATCGTCGCCAACGCCCTGACCGAAGGCCTGCTGTTCGAGGGCAAGCGCTGCGTCGGCGTGCGCTACACCGTGGCCGGCCAGAAGCGCGAGGCGCGCGCCAGCCGCGAAGTGGTTTTAAGCGCCGGCTCGATCAACTCGCCGCAGCTGCTGCAACTCTCCGGCATCGGCCAGCCGGAGCGGCTCCGGGCGGCCGGCATCGAGGTGCGCCACGAGCTCAAGGGCGTCGGCGAGAACCTGCGCGACCATTACTCGCCACGCATGAAATGGACGGTGCCGCCGGCGCTCGGCCTGACCTACAACGACAAGATGCGCGGTCTCGGCCGCGTCGGCCAGGCGCTGCGCTACGCGCTCAACCGCACGGGGCTGCTCGGCCTGCCGGCGGCGCCGATCCGCGCCTATGTCCGCACCCGCGCCGGGCTGGAGGCGCCTGATGCGGCGATCTCCTGGATCCCCTTTCTGGTGGGCGAGAACTTCAAGTTGGCCAGGACCTCCGGCATCACCGCGATCACCAACATCCTGCGCTCGGAGAGCACCGGCAGCATCCACGTCACGTCGAGCCGGCCGGACACGCCGCCGGCGATCCGCTTCAACTTCCTGAGCGCGGCACTCGACCGCGAGGTGACCCTGGAAGCAATGCGCATCACCCGGCGCATCATGACGGCCCCGGCGATGAAGGACATCGCCACCGATGAGATCGCGCCTGGCGTCAACATCGGCGCCGACGACGAGCTGCTCGACTGGGTCAGGAACAACGCCGAGACCACCTACCATCCGGTCGGCACTTGCAAGATGGGGCACGACCCAATGGCGGTGGTCGACGACCAGCTTCGCGTCCGCGGCCTGGCGGGGCTGCGCGTCGCCGATGCCTCGATCATGCCGACCCTGACCTCGGGCAACACCAATGCGCCATCGATCATGATCGGCGAGAAGGCGGCGCGGATGATGCTGGGGTCGACGGCTCAAGCGGTCGCGGCGTGAGGACGGCCGGCGATCCGCGCAGTAAACCAGATCGAGGCGTCAGTAGCTCGCGAGCGCGTCGACAGGGACTTTGAGCTTCTTCGCAAGCAAGGTGAGAGTCCTGCCACGCGGCTTCTCGACCTCGCCCCGCTCGATGCGTCCCACCGTCTTTGCCGAAAGATGGGGGCCAAAGTCAGCACGAGCCAGACCCTTCTGGAGGCGAAGCCGTCTCAGCGAGCCGCCAAACGTGTTGTCTTTGGTCAATGCGCGCTTCTTCGCGCGTCGACGGTAGTCAGCGTCGAACTCATAGAGAATGGCACTGGCGGCGGCCTCGTAATCTCCGACCGCGAGAGTCTGCCCGCTGTCGACGACGCGAATCCGACTGGTGTCGGGCTGCGGCCCGCCCGCTGTCTGGCTGAACCAACTGAGTGGCACGACGAGCGTCGACAGATCACCACGATGAATGACCACATGGTTCGCCACCGGATCAAAAGATGCACGCAAGAACAGCTCGTCGCGATTCTCGGCGCTGAGGATCTCCAGGAGGTCCTCCGACGGCTCCGCAACGACGACCGCATCGAACAGCCGTTCAACGTTCTCGAGTGTCGGTTGTTCGATCTGCGACAGCAAAAGCAACCGGTCCTTTAGTCGATGCACAACTCCAGTCGGCATCTCACGAAGAAAACGCGCCGTCGACGAAACGACGAGCTGTCCGCCACCCTTCGCCCACTTGCTCGAGAATGGCTTGCGCACGGACGACAGGCCCAAGTGCTTTGGCGCATCGTCCAACACCACGATGGGGCTGGTAAGGCTATTCATCTTCGTCGTCCTTCGAGGTCACAGGGTTGTGCGGGTACATGTCGTTCCAGGCGGCGCACATCTCGTCGTGGATGTTTTCGAGGTGTTGCACGAGGTTCTTCGGCAGGTCCGCCGGAGACGGCTCGGAATCCAAGAACGCCCGTTCGCGGAGGCCCCATCGCCAGCACTGCGTGCCCCGCAGCACCGAAACGTGGGGCGGCTCGGTCCGTTCCTTGTCGCGAACCTTCACCTTCCATCGCGCGGACGCCAGCTCGCGCGGCAGGTCGAAAGCTCTTGCCATCTGGCTCCAATGCAATTGTCCCTTTTCAGTCGAGTATACAATCGGGACATATTGATTGTCACGCCCTCGATCCTCCCCACCGTTCGCCGGTCAAGCCTGCCCGGGCCGGGCAGGAGCAATCGAGAGTCCGGATTTGTCGCCGCCGGAAGCATGCTGGCCGGCCGCAGGTGTCAGCCCGGATGGCGAGCGCCTTCTCGCTGAGGGGTGCGCCGCTGCTCGATCGGTCTATATAGTGCCGGCGAATCGCCGCAGCACAGCCGGGCACGCCGGCAGTGTTACAATTGGCTTGGCCGCAGAGTGCCCGTGTACGCGCCCGTGTGGAGGTTGACAGGTAGATGAACGACAAGAAGCCGATGCCGGAGTCGACTGCAAACGAAGAGCCCCGGGATTTCATTCGCGACATGGTCCAGGCCGACCTGGCCAGCGGCCGGGTGCAGGGCATCGTCACGCGCTTTCCGCCGGAGCCCAACGGCTATCTGCATCTCGGCCACGCCAAGTCGATCTGCCTGAACTTCGGCCTTGCCGTCGAATATGGCGGCCGCTGCCACCTCCGCTTCGACGATACCAATCCGGTGAAGGAGGAGCAGGAATACATCGACGCCATCAAGCGGGACGTCCGCTGGCTCGGCTTCGACTGGGGCGAGCATCTGCACCATGCGTCGGACTATTTCCAGACGCTGTACGACTGGGCAGAGCACCTGATTCGCGCCGGCCTCGCCTATGTCGACGACACGCCAACCGATGAGATGCGGGCGATGCGCGGCACGCTGACCGAACCGGGCCGGGCCTCCGCCGATCGCGACCGCTCGGTGGAAACCAATCTCGCCCTGTTCCGCGACATGCGTTCGGCCAAGTTCCCGAACGGCGCCCGCGTGCTGCGCGCCAAGATCGATCTTGCTTCAGGCAACATGAACCTGCGCGATCCCGTCCTGTATCGCATCCTGCACGCGCCCCACCCGCGCACGGGGACGCAGTGGTGCATCTACCCGACCTACGATTTCGCCCATGGCCAGTCCGACGCCATCGAGCATGTCACCCACTCGCTCTGCACCCTGGAGTTCGAGGACCACCGTCCGCTCTACGACTGGTTCCTCGACCACCTGCCGGTGCCGTCGCGGCCGCGCCAGACCGAATTCGCCCGCCTCAATCTCGGCTACACCGTCCTGTCCAAGCGCTACCTGACGGATCTGGTGCGGCGCGGCATCGTGAATGGCTGGGACGATCCGCGCATGCCGACCCTGGCCGGCCTGCGCCGCCGCGGCGTGCCGCCGGAGGCGATCCGCGAGTTCGTGCGGCGCATCGGCATGTCCAAGGCCAACAGCGTGGTCGATCTCGCCATGTTCGATCACGCGATCCGCGACCGTCTCAACCAGGTGGCGGAGCGGCGCATGGCGGTCCTGCGGCCGCTCAAGCTGGTGATCGAGAATTTTCCCGATGACCATGTCGAGGAGCTGGAGGCCGTCAACCATCCGTCGGACCCGGCGGCCGGCACGCGCACCCTTCGCTTCGGCCGGGAGATCTTCATAGAGCGCGACGACTTCATGGAGAACCCGCCGAACAAGTTCTTCCGGCTCGCCGTTGGACGAGAAGTGCGGCTGCGCTATGCCTATCTCGTCACCTGCCGCCAGATCGTGAAAGACGCGGACGGCACCGTGGTGGAGCTGCGCTGCACCTACGATCCGGCCAGCCGCGGCGGCAATGCACCGGACGGCCGCAAGGTGAAGGCCACCCTGCACTGGGTGTCGGGCCGCGACGCCCAACCCGCCGAGGTCCGTTTGTACAACACGCTGTTCAACCGCCCCGATCCGGGCGTCGACGGCGATCTGGACCGCGACTTGAATCCAGGCTCGCTCGAGGTCGTGTCGGGCGCGCTGGTGGAACCCTCGTTGGCGGAGATGCAAGCGGGCGAAGCCGTGCAGTTCGAGCGGCTGGGCTATTTCTGCCCGGACCCGGCGAGCCGCCCGGACGCTCTGGTGTTCAACCGCACGATCGAGCTGCGCGACACCTGGGCGAAGATGCAAGTCGGATAAGGGAGGACAGGGTGGCAAAGCGAATCGTGGAGAGCCCGCAGGCGATGAAGGCGCTGGTCGGCCAGGAGCTGGGGGTCAGCGACTGGCTGGTCATGACCCAGGAACGCATCGACACGTTCGCCGAGGCAAGCGGCGACCATCAATGGATCCATGTCGATGTCGAGCGTTGCAAGACCGACATGCCGGACGGCAAGACCATCGCCCACGGCAATCTCACCTTCGCGGTGATCTCCACCTTCGGCCGGGACATCCTCCGGATCGACAATGTGCGCAACGGCATCAACTACGGCTCGAACAAGGTGCGTTACACCAGCCCCGTGCAGGTGGGCGCGCGCATCCGCGGCCGCCAGAAGCTGCTCGCCGCCGACGACATGCCGAACGGCGGCATTCGCATGACCTACCAATGGACCGTCGAGATCGAGGGCAAGGAGCGTCCGGCCTGTATCGCCGAGACCATGAGCATCGCCTACGCCAAGACTTGAGCGGCCGCGTTCTGCGCCGCCCCTAGCCTCTACTTGATGGCCAGCAGCTCGACATCGAAGATCAGCGTGGCGTTGGGCGGAATGACGCCGCCCGCACCGCGCTCGCCATAGCCAAGCTGCGGCGGAATGATCAGCGTTCGCTTGCCGCCAACCTTCATGGTGGCGACGCCCTCGTCCCAGCCGGCGATGACGCGCTTCATGCCGATGGGAAACTCGAAAGGCGAGCCGCGATCGACGGACGAATCGAATTTTCGGCCCTTCTGACCCCCTTCGGAGAGCCAGCCGGTGTAGTGCATGACACAAATCTGACCGCGTTGGGGACTGGCGCCCGTGCCGACGGTCGTGTCGATGATTCTTAGGCCGGTCTCGGTCGTCATGGCGTTTCCTTGCGTTTGCGCGGCGGCCGGACGGGCGGCAGCGAGCGTTGTGAGTGCGATCAGGGCA
>VGCQ01000221.1 GCA_016870055.1 Alphaproteobacteria bacterium
AGCAGTACGAGCGCGCCGGCGTCGCGGCGATAGTCATGGAAGACAAGAGCTTCCCCAAGGTCACCAGCCTGATCGCCGGTGGCCGGCAGGAGATGGTCCGTGTCGAGGAATTCCAGGGCAAGATCGAGGCGGCACGCGCAGCCCGCAAGAACAAAAACCTGGTGCTGGTCGCGCGCACCGAAGCGCTGATCGCGGGGCTCGGCCAGGACGAAGCGCTTAAGCGTGCGCGCGCCTACGAAGCGGCCGGCGCCGACATGATCCTGGTCCATTCCAAGCAGAAGACGCCGGACGAGATCGAGGCGTTCGTGAAGGCGTGGGACGGCAAGGCGCCGATCGCGCTGGTGCCGACCGCTTATCCGCAGATGACGGTGGCGCGGGTGCGCGAGCTGAAGAAAATTGGCCTGCTGATCTGGGGCAACCATGCCATTCGGGCCTCGGTCGGCGCGATGCGCAGGACCTTTGCCCAGATCCGCAAGGATGGTGGCATCCACGGCGTCGAAGCGGCCATCGCCACGGTCGAGGACGTGTTCGATTTGCAGGGCATGGCCAAGGTCAAGGACGACGAGAAACGATTCCTGCGCTGACCGGGACGACTGGACGCAGGGCCGCGAATCGCGGAAAACGAAACGCCACGGGCCGGAGAGAGCAATGCAGGACATGTTGGACCAACTCGAGCGCCGCCGCGCAGCGGCGCACCTCGGCGGCGGGCAACGCCGCGTCGAGGCGCAGCATGCCAAGGGCAAGCTGACGGCGCGCGAGCGCATCGATGCCTTGCTCGATCCGGGCTCGTTCGAGGAATACGACATGTTCGTCGAGCATCGCTCGATCGACTTCGGCATGGCGAACCAGAAGGTGCCGGGCGACGGTGTGGTGACCGGCCAAGGCACGATCAACGGCCGGCTGGTCTATGTCTTCAGCCAGGACTTCACCGTGTTCGGGGGCGCCCTGTCGGCCATGCATGCCGCCAAGATCTGCAAGATCATGGACATGGCGATGAAGGTCGGCGCGCCGGTGCTCGGCCTGAACGACTCGGGCGGCGCGCGCATCCAGGAGGGAGTCGATTCGCTCGCCGGCTACGCCGACGTCTTCCAGCGCAACGTGCTCGCCTCGGGCGTCATCCCGCAGATCTCGATGGTCATGGGCCCCTGCGCCGGCGGTGCGGTCTATTCGCCCGCCATGACCGACTTCATCTTCATGGTGAAGGGCAGCTCCTACATGTTCGTGACCGGCCCCGACGTGGTGAAGACCGTCACCCACGAGACGGTGACCCAGGAGGAACTGGGTGGCGCGCTCACCCATACCCAGAAGTCGGGCGTGTCCGATCTCGCCTTCGAGAACGACGTCGAGGCGCTGCTGCAGCTCCGCCGCTTCGTCGATTTCCTGCCGTCGAACAACCGCGAGAAGGCGCCGGTGCGGCCGACCCACGATCCGGTCGATCGTGCCGATTTGTCGCTCGACACGCTGGTGCCGGACAATCCCAACAAGCCGTACGACATCAAGGAGCTGATCCTGAAGGTCGCCGACGAGGGCGACTTCTTCGAATTGTCGCCGGAATGGGCGGGCAACATCGTGGTCGGTTTCGGCCGCATGGCCGGCCGCACCGTGGGCTTCGTCGCCAACCAGCCGATGGTGCTGGCTGGCTGTCTCGACATCGACAGCTCGCGCAAGGGCGCGCGCTTCGTGCGCTTCTGCGATGCCTTCAACATCCCGATCGTGACCTTCGTCGACGTGCCGGGCTTCCTGCCGGGCACCACCCAGGAGTTCGGCGGCATCATCAAGCACGGCGCCAAGCTGCTCTATGCCTATGCCGAGGCGACGGTACCCAAGGTCACCGTCATCACCCGCAAGGCCTATGGCGGCGCCTACGACGTCATGGCTTCCAAGCATTTGCGCGGCGACGTGAACTACGCCTGGCCGGGAGCGGAGATCGCCGTCATGGGCGCCAAGGGGGCGGTCGAGATCATCTTCCGCTCCGACATCGGCGATGCCGCCAAGATCGCCAAGCGCACCGAGGAGTACCGCGAGAAGTTCGCCAATCCCTTCGTCGCCGCCAATCGCGGCTTCATCGACGATGTGATCATGCCGCACGACACGCGTCGCCGCGTCTGTCGCGCGCTCGCCACGCTCGAGAACAAGAAGCTCGACAATCCGTGGCGCAAGCACGGCAACATTCCGCTGTGACGAGGCCTCGATGAGCCTGTCGTCCGAGGAACGCCTGCGCCGTGGCCGCATCGTGCGCAAGCACGTGATCGTGGCGCTGCTGACGCTCCTGGTGCTGATTGCCGTCAACGCCATCTTCACCAGCCGCTATCCGTGGTGGCTGTGGGTGCTGATGGCCTGGATGCCGCTGATCGCCGGCCACACGGCCTGGGCGATGGGCCTGTTCGATCGCGATAGAAAGGAATCCTGAGCATGGCCGCCAAGAAGAAGGTCGCGAAGAAGAAGGTCGTGGCCAAGAAGGCCGCAAAGGCCAAGCCGACGCCGAACACCAGGGCGGCAAGCGGCCATCCGCTGTTCGACAAGATCCTGATCGCCAATCGCGGCGAGATCGCCTGCCGGGTCATCCGCACCTGCAAGCGGCTCGGCATCAAGACGGTCGCGGTCTACTCCGAGGCCGACGCCGATGCGCTGCATGTGCGCGAAGCCGACGAGACGGTGTTCATCGGCCCGCCGCCCTCGACCCAATCCTATCTCCTGGTCGACAAGATCGTCGAGGCCTGCCGCAAGACCGGTGCGCAGGCGGTCCATCCGGGTTACGGCTTTCTCTCGGAGAAGCAGGAATTCCAGAAGGCGCTCGCCAAGGCCGGCATCGTCTTCATCGGGCCCGACGCTTTCGCCATCCACGCCATGGGCGACAAGATCGAGTCCAAGAAGCTCGCCCAGAAGGCCGGCGTCAGCACCGTACCCGGTTGGCTGCATGCCCTGAAGGATGCCGACGAGGCAGTGAAGATCGCCCGCCAAGTCGGCTATCCGGTGATGATCAAGGCCTCGGCCGGCGGCGGCGGCAAGGGCATGCGCATCGCCTACACCGACGCCGAGGCGCGCGAGGGCTTCAGCTCGGCGACCAACGAGGCCAAAGCCTCGTTCGCCGACGACCGCGTGTTCATCGAGAAATACGTCGAGGAGCCGCGCCACATCGAGATCCAGCTCATCGCCGACGGCAAGGGCAACTGCCTCTACCTGTGGGAACGCGAGTGCTCGATCCAGCGCCGCCACCAGAAGGTGATCGAGGAGGCGCCGAGTCCGTTTCTCGACGCCAAGACGCGCAAGGCAATGGGCGAGCAGGCGGTCGCGCTCGCCAAGGCCGTCAAGTACAAGAGTGCCGGCACCGTCGAGTTCATCGTCGACAAGAACCGCAAGTTCTACTTTCTCGAGATGAACACCCGCCTGCAGGTCGAGCATCCGGTGACCGAGCTGATCACCGGCCTCGACCTGGTCGAGCTGATGATCCGCGTCGCCGCCGGCGAGCGCCTGCCGCTCGAGCAGAAGGACGTGAAGTTGAACGGTTGGGCGGTCGAGGCCCGCCTCTACGCCGAGGATCCGTTCCGCAACTTCCTGCCGTCGACCGGCCGCCTCGTGAAGTATCGCGAGCCCAAGCCCGGTCCCGACGTGCGCGTCGACACCGGCGTCTACGAAGGCGGCGAGATCTCGATGTTCTACGATCCGATGATCGCCAAGCTCTGCACCTACGGCAAGACGCGGCTCGACGCCATCGAGCGCATGCGCCGCGCCCTCGACGAGTTCTACGTCCGCGGCGTGTCGCACAACGTGCCGTTCCTCGCTGCACTGATGGCCCATCCGCGCTTCCGCGCCGGCAAGCTCACCACCAACTTCATCGCCGAGGAATTCAAGGGCGGATTCACGGCGGCGCACCTGCCGCCGCGCGATCCGGCGCTGCTCGCCGCCGCCGCCGCGGTGGCCGACCGCATCAAGGGCGCGCGCGCAGGGGCCGTCGAGGACAGCCGCGTCGTCCTGCTCAATCGCAAACCCGTCGGCGTCACGATCGGCGGCGATGACACGGGCTACCACGTCGAGGTCGGCGACCGGCGGCTGGCGGTCGAGACCGATTGGTCGCCGGGCGATGCGCTGATGCATGCCACGGTCGACAAGCAGTCGGCGGTGATCCAGATCGACGCCATGGACTCGGGTTGGCGACTCATCAACGAAGGCGGCCAAGCCGAAGCGCTGGTGCTGACGCCGCGCCAGGCCGAGCTCTATGCTCTGATGCCGGTCAAGGCCGCGCCCGACACCTCGAAGTTCCTGCTCTCCCCGATGCCCGGCCTGCTCGCCTCGGTGGCGGTGAACGAAGGCCAGGAGGTCAAGGCGGGCGAGGCGCTGGCCGTGGTCGAGGCGATGAAGATGGAGAACGTGCTGCGCGCGGCGCGCGACGGTACGGTCAAGACCCTGCATGCCAAGGCGGGTGACAGCCTGCGCGTCGACCAGAAGATCATCGAGTTCGCCTGAACCGATGGCGCTGCAGGCCCGCCTCACCATCAGCGGCCGCGTGCAGGGTGTCGGCTATCGCGACTGGACGATCGCAACGGCGCGCCGGCTCGGGCTCGCGGGTTGGGTGCGCAACCGTGCCGACGGCTCGGTCGAGGCGCTGATCGTCGGCGAGGACGAGGCGGTCGGCACCATGATCGACGCCTGCCGCCGTGGGCCTGCGATGGCCCGCGTCGATGCCGTCGACGTCGAGCCCGTCGATCTCGACGTGCTACCGCTGGGTTTTGCCCAATTGCCGACAGCGTGAGCGTTGGCCAAAACTGCCAATTGGCATAGGCTGTGCTCATGGCTACGACAATGAACGTGGCGATATCGCCGGAGCTCAAAGCCCATGTCGACCGGCAGGTCGCCGAGGGCAGCTACGCCTCGTCGAGCGAGTATGTGCGCGATTTGATTCGTCAGGACCGGCGGCGCAAGGCCGAGCAACGACTGGCGGCACTCGTGCAGGAGGGCTTGGAGAGCCCGCTGGAGCCGCCCGATCCGGCCTACTGGCAGAAGCGTCGGCAAGCCCTGCGGCGGTCGATCGCAAAGCGGCGGTGAAGGTCGTCGAACGGGTACGGGCGACCCAAGACATCGACGAGCACGCCGCCTACATCGCCGCACGCAATCCGCGGGCCGCCTACCGATTTCTCCGGATGGTCGAGGAGACTTTCGGTCTGCTTGGACGTCACCCGTTCGTCGACTCACGTCGTCTCGACCATATCGTGGCGGGACTGCGCGCTTTTCCCGTCAACACTGCCTTCCTACATCGTGCTCTACTTCGTGTCCCAAGGAAGAGTGCAGATCGTGCGCCTCGTTCGCGCTGCGCGGGACCTTGAAGGGTTGCTCAACGAGCCGGACCGGAAGCCGACTGAAGCATTGCAAGTTCAGCTGGAATCAGCTGGCCGCACAATGCCTGGGAAACCGCTGTCGAGACCTGCGCGGTTGCCTCCAGGTCGGACGGCAAATACCTCCTCGAACGCCGCCGCCAGCGCCGCGTCGAGGTCGGGCATGGTCACCGGCAGGCCGAGATCGACCAGCGACGTGACGCCGTGATCGGCGATGCCGCAGGGCACGATGCCGGCATAGTGCGCCAGATCGGGCTCGATATTGATCGACAGGCCGTGGAACGACACCCAGTGGCGGATGCGCACGCCGATCGCCGCGATCTTGTCCTCGCGCCGGCTGCCGTCGGGCAGCGGCGGCTTGTCGGGCCGCGTCACCCAGACGCCGACCCGGCCGGCGCGCCGTTCGCCTGTCACGCCGAAGCGGGCGAGCGTGGCGATGGTCCAGTCCTCCAAGGCCGCCACGTAGCGGCGCACGTCGAGGCGGCGGGCGGCGAGGTCGAGCAGCACGTAGGCCACGCGCTGGCCCGGCCCGTGATAGGTGAACTGCCCACCGCGGCCGGTGCGGTGGACGGGAAGGCGCGCCGGCTCGAGCAGATCGTGCGGCTTGGCGCTGGTGCCGCCGGTGTAGAGAGCCGGATGCTCCAGCAGCCAGACCAGTTCGCGCGCCCGGCCGGCGCGGATGTCGGCGACGCGCGCCTCCATCGCGGCCAGCGCCTCCTGATAGGGCACGAGGCCGTCGGAAATGCGCCATTCCGGCTTGTCCATTGTGGCAAAATCGGCGCTTCCGGGAGCGAGTTCAAGTTGCCTTGCCACTCGGGGGTCTATTTGGTATCCCCCGCCGCATCTGACCGGCGCGGCCATGGCGGAATTGGTAGACGCGCTAGCTTGAGGTGCTAGTGCCGCGAGGCGTGGAAGTTCGAGTCTTCTTGGCCGCACCAAACTCGCCGGTCCGATCGAAAAGGTGACGTAGCCGCCCGTTGGAAGACCAATTGGCGGCCCTTTTTGTTTGAGAGCCTTTGCCGAGGTGGAGACTGGGAGGCGAGCGTGACGGACGAACTCACCGAAAGCGCGCTCCGCTATCATCGCCTGCCGCGGCCCGGCAAGACCGAGGTCGTGCCGACCAAGCCGCTCGCCACCCAGCGCGATCTCTCGCTCGCCTATTCGCCGGGCGTCGCCGCCGCCTGCAACGAGATCGTGCGCGATCCCGCCACGGCGGCCGAGTTGACTGGCCGCGCCAACTTGGTGGCGGTGGTGACCAACGGCACCGCCGTGCTCGGCCTGGGCGCGATCGGCCCGCTGGCCGCCAAGCCGGTGATGGAAGGCAAGGGCGTGCTGTTCAAGAAGTTCGCCGGCATCGACGTCTTCGACATTGAGCTGGCCGAAACCGACCAGGAGCGGCTGGTCGAGGTCGTGGCGGCGCTGGAACCGACCTTCGGCGGCATCAACCTCGAGGACATCAAGGCGCCGGAGTGCTTCTACGTCGAGCAGAAGCTGCGCGAGCGCCTCAGCATACCGGTGTTCCACGACGACCAGCACGGCACGGCGATCATCGTCGGTGCGGCGGTGCTGAACGGCTTGTCGCTGGTCGGCAAGGACATCGCCAAGGTCAAGCTGGTCGTCTCCGGCGCCGGTGCCGCGGCGCTGTCGTGCCTCGGCCTGCTCGAGAAGCTCGGCCTGCCGCGCGACAACATGTGGGTGACCGACATCAAGGGCGTGGTGTGGAAGGGCCGCACCGAGCTGATGGACCCGTGGAAGGAACGCTATGCGCGCGACACCTCGGCGCGCAGCCTCGGCGAAGTGATCGAGCGCGCCGACATCTTCCTCGGCCTGTCGGCGGGCGGCGTGCTGAAGAAGGACATGGCGGCCCGCATGGCGGCCAAGCCGCTGATCCTGGCGCTCGCCAATCCCGACCCGGAGATCACGCCGGAGGAGGTGGCCCACGTGCGCAGCGACGCCATCGTCGCCACCGGCCGCAGCGACTACCCCAACCAGGTCAACAACGTCCTGTGCTTTCCCTACATCTTTCGCGGCGCGCTCGACGTCGGCGCCCGCACGGTCAACGACGACATGAAGATCGCCTGCGTGCGCGCGCTGGCGGCGCTCGCCCACAAGGAGCCGTCCGAGGTCGTGGCACGCGCCTTCGGTTCGCAGACCGGCGGCTTTGGCGCCGAGCAGATCATCCCCAAGCCGTTCGATCCGCGTCTGATCGTCGAGCTGGCGCCGGCCGTCGCCCGCGCCGCCATGGACTCCGGCGTGGCATCGCGGCCGATCGCCGACTTCGAGGCCTACCGCCAGCAACTCAGCCAGTTCGTTTTCAAGTCCGGCCTGGTCATGCGGCCGGTGTTCGAGCAGGCGCGGCGCCGGCCCAAGCGGGTGATCTTCAGCGCCGGCGAGGATGACCGTGTGCTGCGCGCCGTGCAGATCATCCTCGACGAGGGTGTCGCCGAGCCGGTGCTGATCGGCCGGCCCGAGGTGGTGCGCCGGCGCGCCGAGCGGCTCGGCCTGCGCTTCCAGCCCGGCGTCGACGCCGTGCTGATCGATCCGTCCAACGACCC
>VGCQ01000222.1 GCA_016870055.1 Alphaproteobacteria bacterium
CGCACGGGCGGGCGGTGGCACGGCCGACCTCAAGCGTCGGGCAACTGCCGACTTGCTCGGCTTTTTGCGGCACCACGGATTTGTCGATCCATGGACGAATCGCGCTTCGGTTGCTATACTCGACAAGTGATTCGAGCTCGTTTTCTCGCCGCGTTTCTGGCGTGTTTCCTGCCCTTCCTGGGCTCCCTCCCCTCCTCCGCCAATGAGGCTCTTTGGACCGGCTCAGGCGCCGCCAAGGCGCGCGCCGAGACATTGCTCGCGACCCTGCGCGCGGCGACCGACCATGGGCTCGATGCCAAATGGTACGGCGTGGCCGAGGTCGAGAAGGCGCTGGCGTCAGGCGCCGATCCCGCCGCGACCGAGGTGCTGCTGACGACGGCCTTGGTCGCCTATGCCGGCGACGTATCGACGGGGCGCGTCCGCGCCAACCGCGTCGACAAGGAAATCGACATCATCCAGCGCAAGGTCGAGCGCGCGGAGATCCTGAAGGCGGCGGCCGAAGCCCCCGACTTCACGGCCTGGCTCGCCGGCCTGCCACCCAAGGGCGACTATCCGGCCCTGCAGAAGGCGCTGGCCGCCTGGCGCGAAAAGCGCGGCAAGGCGGCGTTCACGCCTCTGCCCGACGGCAATCTGCTGAAGCCCGGCATGACCGACCCGCGCGTGCCGCTGCTGCGCAAGCGTCTGGCGGAGCTCGATCTCGTCGTGCCCGAACCGGCGACCGGCGTCGCGCCCGAGTTCTACGACGAGCCGCTGGTGGTCGTGGTCAAAGCCTATCAGGAAATCAAGGGTCTCACGGTCGACGGCGTGATCGGCGCCAAGACGACGCAATCGCTCAACACCACGATCGACGACCGCATCGAGCAGATCGTCGCCAATCTGGAGCGCCGGCGCTGGCTGCCGGAAGACCTCGGCAACCGCCACGTCATGGTCAATGCCGGCGACTACTCGATGGTCTTCGTCGACAATGGCAAGCCGGTCTTCCAGAGCTTGGTGATCGTCGGCACGCCCAAGGACCCGACGCCGGAGATCCAATCGACCATGCGCGGCTTCCAGACCAACCCTTACTGGACGGTGCCGCAGTCGATCTCGGGCGAGGAATACCTGCCGATGCTGCGACGCAATCCCCATGCGCTGCAGGCTTCCGGTTTCAAGATCTTCGCCAACTGGACCGACGACACCGAGATCGACCCCGCCGCCGTCGACTGGGACTCGATCCATCCCAAGGCCTTCCCCTACCGCATCCGTCAGGAGCCGGGGGCCGCCAATGCGCTGGG
Organism: Alphaproteobacteria bacterium; assembly: GCA_016870055.1. Lineage (GTDB taxonomy): Bacteria > Pseudomonadota > Alphaproteobacteria > Reyranellales > Reyranellaceae > Reyranella. Next base: position 1,275 of record VGCQ01000222.1, read on the forward strand.
TTACATCTTCTTTCCGTTCCCCAACAAGTACGGGATCTACATGCACGACACGGCCAGTCGCTGGCTGTTCACCGAAGGCAGCCGCAACTTCAGCCATGGCTGCATCCGCCTGCAGAACCCGCTCGACTTCGTCGAGAAGGCGTTCGCCGGCAAGAGCGGCTTCGACAAGGAGCGCGTGCGCCAGGTGATCGCCGCGGGCCAGCAGGCGCACTACAGCTTCCCCGAGCCGATCACGCTCTACGTCACCTACCGCACGGTGACGATCGACAGCGATGGCGCCGCGATCTTCCGCGACGACGTCTATGGCCGCGACCGCCGGGTCGTGCGGGCAATGGCGCGGCCTTAGAACATTATGAGTTCAGCTGGAATCAGCTGAACTCATAGTGCCTGCTGCAACACGCAACACCGCTGCGCGCGAATGAGATGAAGTGGAACCGCAAGCGGTTCCACTTCATCTCATTCCGCTCTAGCGCTTCTTGGCGCGCAACTTCTTCCAGTACTCCACTCGCTTCACGATCTCGCGTTCGAAGCCGCGCTCGACCGGACGATAGAACTCCTCGCGCGCCATGCCGTCGGGGAAGTAGTTCTGGCCGGAGAAGCCGTCTTCGGCATCGTGGTCGTACTCGTAGCCTTTGCCGTAGCCGATCTCCTTCATGAGACGGGTCGGTGCGTTCAGGATGTGCATCGGCGGCGTCAGCGAGCCGTGCTGCTTGGCGGCCTGCTTGGCACCGCTGAACGCCACGTAGCCGGCGTTCGACTTGGGTGCGGTGCCGAGATAGATCACGGCTTGCGCGATCGCCAGCTCGCCTTCGGGCGAGCCCAGCCGATCGTAAGTGTCCCACGCGGCGAGCGTCTGGGTGAGCGCATTGGGGTCGGCCATGCCGACATCCTCGACGGCGAACCGCACCAGCCGGCGGGCAATGTATTTGGGATCCTCGCCGCCATCGAGCATGCGGGCGAACCAGTAGAGCGCGGCGTCGACGTCCGAGCCGCGCAGCGACTTGTGCAGGGCGCTGATCAGGTTGTAGTGCGCCTCTTGCGTCTTGTCGTAGAGCGGCGCGCGCTTCTGCAGGAGCGCCGCCAGTCGAGCCGGCGGCACCGGTGTCCGGTCCTGCAGCCCGGCCAACTGCTCGGCCAGCGTGATCATGTAGCGGCCGTCGCCGTCGGCCATGGCGAACAACGCCTGCCTGCCTTCGTCGTCGACCGGCAGCGGGCGGCCGAGCGCCGTCTCGGCGCGGGCGATCAACGCTGCCAGCGCCGCATCGTCGAGCCGTCGCAGCACCAGCACCTGACAGCGCGACAGCAGCGCGGCATTGAGCTCGAACGATGGATTCTCGGTCGTCGCGCCGACCAGCGTGACCGTGCCGTCCTCGACATAGGGCAGGAAGCCGTCCTGCTGGGCGCGGTTGAAGCGATGGATCTCGTCGACGAACAGCAAAGTGCCCTTGCCGTCGCGGCGGCGCTGACGCGCGCCCTCGAAGACGCGACGCAGGTCGGCGACGCCGGAAAACACCGCGGACAACGGCTCGAAGTGCAGGTCGGTCTGCTCGGCGAGCAGGCGGGCAATCGTCGTCTTGCCGCAGCCCGGTGGTCCCCACAGGATCATGGAGCCGAGCTTGCGAGCCGCCAGCATGCGGCCGAGCGGCCCTTCGGGACCGAGCAGGTGATCCTGGCCCAGAATCTCGCCGAGAGCCTTGGGGCGCAGACGCTCGGCAAGCGGCGTCGGTGCGAGCGAAGTGAACAGTTCGGCCGGCACGGCGCCTCGACCGGCGGGCTTCAGCGGAACTGGACGGTCGACACCATGCCTTCGCGGCTGATGGTGACGCTTGCGACGCCGGCCCCGACATGTTTCTTGAGATCGGCAACGCTTTTCACGTCCTGCCCGTTGACCGCCAGGATCATGTCGCCGGGGCGCACGAAGCGGCCGGCATAGGAGCCGGGCCTGATCTCGACGACCGCCACGCCACCGCGCCATTCGACGAGGCCGAGCTCGTCGGCCACGGCCGGCGACATGTTGACGACGGCGGCGCCCGACAGCGGCTGGCGGCCGTCCAGCATGGTGCGATCGCGCGGCGGGTCCTCCGGCGGCGCTGCGAGCTTCAGCTCGAACACCATCTCCTTGCCGCCGCGGATCACCTTGACCGGCACGGTGGTGCCGGCCTGCAGCGTGGCGAGACGAAACCGCAGGCTTGCCTCGTCGTCGATCGGCTGGTCGCGCAGCGCCACGATGACGTCGTTGCGGCGCAGCCCCGCCTTGGCGCCAGGCCCGTCGGGGTAGACCTCCTTCACGACCAGCCCGGCCGGCCGCGCCAGACCGAAGCCTGAAGCGAGATCGGCGGTCACGCGCTGCATGTTGATGCCGAGCCACGGCCGCACGATTCGACCGCCCTGCTCGCCGGTGGAGACCATCGCGGTCACGATGTTGGACGGCGTGGCGAAGCCGATGCCGACCGAGCCGCCGGTCTGCGAGTAGATCGCGGTGTTGATGCCGATCAGGCGGCCGTCGAGGCTGACCAGGGCGCCGCCGGAATTGCCCGGATTGATGGCGGCGTCGGTCTGCAGGAAGAAGTTGGAATCGTTGATGCCGCCCGCGCTGCGCGCCACCGCCGAGACGATGCCGCTGGTCACCGTCTGGTTGAGGCCGAACGGATTGCCGATCGCCAGCACGACATCGCCGACTTCGACGGAGTCGGAGTCGCGCATCTCGAGGAACGGGAACTTCTCGTTGCCGCCATCGATGCGAAGCAGCGCAAGATCATAGCGCTCGTCCTGGGTCACCAGCTTGGCTTCGAACTCACGCCGATCGGCCAGCACGACGCGGATCTCGTCGGCGCCCTTCACGACGTGGGCATTGGTCACGATCAAGCCGTCCGGCCGCACCAGCACACCCGAACCCAGCGAATTCTGCACCCGTTCGCCGGCCTGAGGCGGCAGCGGCATGCCGGGAAAGGGAAACGGCAGGCGGCGCTGCACGCGGGCCGTCGTGGTCGTGTAGATGTTCACCACCGCCGGCGACACGCGCTTGACCAGCGGCGCATAGGAATACGCAAGGTCGCTGCGGCTGCTCGGCAAGGGCTGCGCGTGCACGCTCCACTCGGCCGCTACCACGCCGCCGATCGTCAGTAGTGCCGTCAGGATTGCCCGCCGAATCATCCATCCTCCAGGGTTCGCCCGGATTTGCGGCCACTCATATGCCAAATCAAGGGCCGAATCACGCCGGCCGAGTATGCCAAGTTCATCGCCGACTTTGCCACCTTGTGGGCCGGCGTCAGCCTAGCCGCAGCGCGAGTAGCCGCAATTGAGGCAGACGTCGCAGCCTTCCTGATGCGTGAGCGAGGCGGCGCCGCAGTTCGGGCACTGCCGCAGATTGGACGCCACGACCGAACCGCCACCGTCGCCGTCGCGCGCGCCCACCGCCAGCCGCAGGCGCTGCTCGGTCGCCTCGGCAATGCGCGGCTGGTCGGCCGGCGCCAGGAAGCCGATCTCGACCAGATGACGCTCGATCACACCGCCGATCGCCGCCAGCAGCGAGGGCACATAGCGGCCTTCCATCCATTGGCCGCCGCGCGGATCGAACACCGCCTTCAGCTCTTCGACCACGAACGACACGTCGCCGCCACGGCGGAACACCGCCGAGATCATGCGGGTCAACGCCACCGTCCAGGCATAGTGCTCCATGTTCTTGGAATTGATGAAGATCTCGAACGGCCGGCGCCGGCTGTCCTGCACCACGTCGTTGATGGTGATGTAGATCGCATGGTCGCTACCCGGCCATTTGATCTTGTAGGTGCGTCCCGGCAGCTCTTCCGGCCGATCGAGCGGCTGGGCGATGTAGACGATTCCGGCCTCGCGCGGCGCCGGCACCAGAGACACGGCCTTCGGCTCGGCCGGCTCGGCCTCCAGAACCGCACCGGTGACCTCGTTGGGCCGATAGGTGGTGCAGCCCTTGCAGCCCGCCGCATAGGCCTCCTCGTAGACGCTCTTGAAAGCTTCGAAGGAGATGTCGCGCGGCAGGTTGATGGTCTTGGAGATCGAGCTGTCGACATAGTCCTGCGCCGCCGCCTGCATCGCCAGATGATCGGCGGGCGTGAGCGTCTGGGCGTCGACGAAGATCTCGGCCGGCGGCGGCTCGCTGCCCTTGAGCGACCGCCAGACGCGCATGGCGTAGTCCTCGACAGGCTCGTCGCGCTTGCTGCCGTCGGGCTGCAGGACATGACGCACGAAACTGAAGGCGAACACCGGCTCGATGCCGGAGGACACGTTGTTGGCCAGGAGCGAGATCGTGCCGGAGGGGGCGATCGAATTCAGCAGCGCGTTGCGGATTCCGTAGCGGCCGATCGCCGAACGCACGTCCTCCGGCAACGCCTTCGCCGTCTCGCCGGCGAGATAGCGCGCCCGATCGTAGAGCGGGAAGCTGCCCTTCTCGGCGGCAATGTCGGCCGAGGCGAGGTACGACAGACGCTGCACCGCTCCCAGCCATTCGCGCGCCAGCGTCTCGGCTTGCGGCGAGCCGTAGCGCACGCCGCAGAAGATCAGCGCGTCGGCAAGGCCCGTCACGCCGAGCCCGATGCGCCGCTTGGCTTTGGCCTCCCGCTCCTGCTGGGCCAGCGGGAAACGCGACACGTCGATGACATTGTCGAGCATGCGGACGGCAAGCGGCACCAGCCGCTCCAGAGCTTCACCGTCGAGCTTGGCGTGCGACGTGAAGGGATCCTTGACCAGCGCAGCGAGGTTGATCGAGCCCAGCAGGCAGGCACCATAGGGCGGCAGCGGCTGCTCGCCGCAAGGATTGGTCGCGTGGATGCTTTCGCAATAATAGAGATTGTTCCGCCGGTTGACGCGGTCGATGAAGATCACGCCGGGCTCGGCCACGTCGTAGGTGGCGCGCATGATGCGCTCCCACAGCGCGCGGGCTTTGACGGTGCGACAGACTTTTCCGCCGAACGCCAAATCCCAGTCGGCATCCTCCTTCACCGCCTTCATGAAGGCGTCGGTGACCAGGACCGAGAGGTTGAACATGCGCAGGCGATTGGGGTCGCGCTTGGCATCGACGAAGGCTTCGATGTCGGGATGGTCGCAGCGCAGCGTCGCCATCATGGCACCGCGGCGCGATCCGGCACTCATGATGGTGCGGCACATCGCATCCCAGACATCCATGAAGGAGAGCGGCCCCGAGGCGTTGGCGCCGACGCCCTTCACTTGCGCGCCATGCGGGCGCAGAGTCGAGAAGTCGTGGCCGATGCCGCCACCCTGCTGCATGGTGAGCGCTGCTTCACGCAGGTTCTCGAAAATGCCCGACATGTCGTCGGAGATCGCGCCCATCACGAAGCAGTTGAACAGCGTGACGGTCCGACCGGTGCCGGCGCCGGCGATCACCCGGCCGGCCGGCAGGAACTTGAAGTCGCGCAGCGCCTCGTGAAAGCGGCCGGCCCACAATTCGGGATCGCGCTCGGACGCCGCAAGCGCCCGCGCCACCCGCTGCCACGTGGCGTCGAGGTCGGCGTCGGCCGCGCCCGATACGTCACGGAAGCGATACTTGTCGTCCCAAATGCGCTGGGAGATGGCGGCCCATTCCATGGCCAATACCTAGGATCGACGGCCGTGTTGGTCTACTGGCCGGGGAATTCCCGCATTTTCCGCATTTCCCGCAACCGGGGTCGCTGATGCGGCGCCACCACTGGCTGCATCAAAATTAGGCATAATTGGCTGCTGGAATATGGCCATGGCGACCGCACTTCCCTCCAAGGCGGCCGAGCAAGATATCAGAACATACAGAGAACACAAGAACTTTCTTCTAACGCTCCGCCGACTGCCGGCCGGCCGCTGCTTGCTCGACCAGACGTGCCGTCGCCTGCTCGATCCGCTCGCGCAGCGTCGTCATGAACGCCTCACGACTCAGCCCGGGCGGGATCGCCGGCAACACCTCGACCTCGATCAGGCCGGGCCATTTGACGAACTTGCGGCGCCCCCAGAACAGGCCCGAGTTCAACGCCACCGGCACCACCGGCACGCCGAGCTGGCGGTAGAGGGCCGCCGTGCCGGCGTGATAGGGCAAACTCGAACCGACCGGGGTGCGCGTGCCTTCGGGGTAGATCAGGACCGAGCGGCCGTCCGCCACCACGGCCTTGGCCTGGCGCAACAGGCTGCGCAGCGCCGTGGCGCCATCGCCGCGCTCGACCGCAATGTTGCCCGCGCGCGCCATCGCCCAGCCGACGACGGGGATGAAGATCAACTCACGCTTCAGCACCGTCGCGGCATTGGGAAAAAGGCGATGGAACGCGAGCGTCTCCCATGACGATTGATGCTTGCAGGCAAGAATGACCGGTCCTGCGGGCCGGTTCTCCAGACCACGCACCCGATGCGTCACGCCGCAGCTGACCTTGAGCCACCACAGGCAGAAGTCGATCCAGAAATCCGCCCAAGCGATGTTGGCGTGCCGCGGCAGCAGCAGGATCGGCAGGCCCGCGATCGCGATGATCGCCGTTCCGACATACCAGCCGACATTGAAAAGAAGCGAACGCAGCCACAGGCCGAGCATGACGAAGCGGTAGCAAAGCCCAGGCTTGTTGTAAGCCCACTTTTGTTGGTCGA
>VGCQ01000223.1 GCA_016870055.1 Alphaproteobacteria bacterium
CATTGGCTCGACCGACTCATGGGTGGAATGCTGGGCGCCTTGGGATTGAAGCTCGCCTTCGACCGCTGATTGCGGTCAGCGCAGACCTTCGATCGAGGCAACGCGAGCCTCGACCTCCGCGAGGTTGGCCGGTGTCCGGGTCAACACGAACAGCGCTTGAGTGCGGCCGGCAAAACGCAGCGGATTGCCGCCCTCGCGCTGCTGCATCTCGAGAAAGAACGTGCCGGCGGGCTGGCAGGTCCAAGTGCTGGTGAGACCGCCGAAATTCACGCCAGGATAGCGCAGGCAGACCTGGGCCACGGCATTGCCTGCGGCATCGGTTGTCGCCTCGGCCTTCCATTCGCCGCGAAAGATGCGGCGCTGGCCGACCATCCAGACGAAATCGCTGCCGTCGCCGGACGAGTAGTGGATCTGCGCCGGGCCCGAGCTGCGGGTCCATAGCCATGTCTTGTCACTCATGCCGCGCTGAGCCGCCTCGGGTGTCGAGTAGGCAATGGCCAGGTCGAGTGCCGGCCGCGGCACCGCCGGCCCGACCGGTGCATCCGAATCGGGCTTGGAACAGGCCGTCGCCGCGGCGCAAATGAACGCGGCGGCGAGAAGACGCGAGGGAATGGTTGGCACGATCAACGTCCGATGCGCGATTGAAGCTGGGAAATGGTTGCCCCGTCGAAGGCGACGCGGACGTAAGGCACTTGGGTGCGATTGGCAAGACCGAGCACATCGCCGGCTCTGCGCTCTTTCACGAAAAACAGCACCAGTCCTGCCGGCCGGCAGTGCCATTGGCTGCCCGGTCCGCCCCCGCCGGTTGGATGGCGAGCTTCACTGGGATAGCGCAGGCAGATCTTGGCGACCTCGTTGCCTTTGGGGTGATTGATGCCGATCTCGACGCGCCATTCGCCGACAGCGATTTGCTGGGCTTCCGCCCGCCACAGGAAGTCCCTTCCGTCGCTGGTGGAATAGTGGACGTCGCGGCCGGACGGATTCTGGTAGAGCCAAGTCTGGTTGCTGAGCGCCACCTGCGCCTGCTGCAGGGTGGTGCTGTCGATAGCGTTGTCCATGTCACGCATCGTCGCCCGGCCGTCGCTCGAGCTGGAGACGCTCGACTCGTAGACGCGCCAGCAGCCGCCGAGCGACAGGACGGCGCACACGGCCAAGAGGGCGCGCAGAACGGCCATGCATTTCATGGGCATTGGAGACTGGTCTTTGCCGGCGAGGTTGTCTAGTAAGCCGGCGTCTTCGCAAGCGCAGCACCGGCAGGAGGAATCGCCCCCATGCGTGTCTACTACGATCGTGACGCCGACGTGAACCTGATCAAGGGCAAGAAGGTCCTGGTCGTGGGCTACGGCAGCCAGGGCCACGCCCATGCCATGAACCTGCGTGATTCCGGCGTCAAGGATGTGCGCATCGCGTTGAAGCCGGGCTCGGCCACGACCAAGAAAGCCGAAGGGGCGGGATTCACCGTGATGACGCCGGCCGACGGGGCCAAGTGGGCCGACATCGTCATGGTGCTGACGCCCGACGAGCTGCAGTCCGATCTCTACAACGCCGATCTCGGGCCCAACATGAAGCCGGGGGCGGCGCTCGCCTTCGCGCACGGGCTCAACGTGCATTTCAATCTCCTGACCCCGCGCGCCGACATCGATGTGTTCATGATCGCGCCCAAGGGGCCGGGTCACACCGTGCGCTCGGAGTACCTGCGCGGCGGCGGCGTGCCTTGCCTGGTGGCGGTGGCGCAGAACGCGTCGGGCAACGCGCTCGAGATCGGGCTCAGCTACTCCTCGGCGATCGGCGGCGGCCGCGCCGGCACCATCGAGACGACCTTCAAGGAGGAGTGCGAGACCGACCTGTTCGGCGAGCAGGTCGTGCTGTGCGGCGGCCTGGTCGAGCTGATCAAGGCGGGCTACGAGACTTTGGTCGAAGCGGGCTATGCGCCTGAGATGGCCTACTTCGAGTGCCTGCACGAGGTGAAGCTGATCGTCGACCTGATCTACGAGGGCGGCATCGCCAACATGAACTACTCGATCTCCAACACCGCCGAGTATGGCGAGTACGTGTCCGGCCCGCGCATCGTCACCGACGCCACCAAGGCCGAGATGAAGCGCGTGCTGGCCGACATTCAGTCCGGCCGCTTCGCCCGCGACTGGATGCTGGAGAACAAGGTCAACCAAGCGTCGTTCAAGGCCATGCGCAAGAAGATGGCCGATCACCCGATCGAAGAGATCGGCGCCAAGCTCCGCGGCATGATGCCGTGGATCAAGGAGCGGGCGCTGGTCGATAGGACGCGAAACTAGGCTACCGCTTCCCGAACACGAACCCGCCGCCGGACGCATCGAGCGTCACGCCGGAGATGAAGCTCGCCTCGGCCGACAGCAGCCAGACGATCGCATTGGCGATCTCCTCGGCGCGGCCGACGCGGCCCATGGCGATGGTCGATTCGATGGCCGACCGCACCGCGTTATCGGCCAGCGTCTTCTCGGTCATCTCGGTCTCGACCATGCCGGGTCGCAGCGACACCGCACGGATGCCCTCCTGCGCGACATCCTTGGCCAAGCCCATGGTGAAAGAGTCGACCGCGGCCTTGCTCGCAGCATAGGCCGATGCGCCCGGCCGGCCGCCGATGGTGCCGGCCATCGACGAAACATTGACGATCACCCCGCCCCTGTGGCCTCCTGGACCGCCTCGGGCGGTCGACATGCGGCGCACCGCCTCGCGGCAGCACAGCATCAGGCCGATCGTGTTGGTGGCGAAGAGGTTGGCGAGCACGGTCGCGTCATAGTCCTGCACACGGGTCGGCGCGGTGCCGATGCCGGCGCTGTTGACCAGATGGGTGACCGGACCCAACACCTTCTCGGCAGCGTCGAACAGGCCGACGATGTCGGCCTCGCGCGTGATGTCGGCGGCGAGCGCAACGGCCTGGCCACCCGTGGCCTCGATCTCGGCCACGACTTTCCGTGCCGGGGTCTCCCGCGAGCGGTAGTTGATCGCGATCTTGTGGCCGCGCGCGGCGGCCAGCCGGGCGGTGGCGGCGCCGATGCCGCTCGCGCCGCCGGTGATGAGCAGGGTCATCCTTTCAACGCGCCTCCCGTCAAGCCATGCACGAGGTAACGCCGCACCACGAAGGAGAAGATCAGCACCGGCAACATGATCATGGTGCCGCCGGCGGCGATGCGGCCCCATTCCCAACCCTCGTAGTTCATGAAGTTCACCACCGCCACCGGCGCCGTCATCGCCTCGGTGCGGGTGAGAATCAGGGCGAAGAAGAAGTCGTTCCAGGCAAACAGGAAGCACAGGATGGCGGTGGCGGCGAGCCCCGGCCCCGACAACGGCAGGATGATGCGATAGAAGCCCTGCCACAAGGTGGCGCCGTCGATCCAGGCGGCCTCCTCGAGCGAGCGCGGCAGCTGGTCGTAAAACGGCCGCATCATCCAGATCACCAGCGACAAATTGAAGGTGAGGTAGATGACGACCAGCCCGGTCCGCGTGTCCAACAGCTCGAGGTGGCGATAGACCAGGAAGTAGGGGATGGTGAAGGCGATCGGCGGCGCCATGCGGCTGGCCAGGATCCACAGCGTGATGGTGCCGCCGCCGCGCGTCGTCCAGCGCGACAGGGCGTAGGCGGCCGGCACCCCGATCAGCAGCGACAGCGCCGTCGACACGGTGCTCACGATCAGGCTGTTGGCGAAGGAGTTGCGGAATTCCGAGGTCCACAGCGCGGCATAGTTGGCCGTGGTGGCCTCGAAGAAGAACCTGGGCGGAAAGCGGAAGATCTCGGCGTTGGTCTTGAACGACATCAGGACCAACCACAGGAAGGGCGACAGCGCCAAGAGCGCCAGTAGCACGGCCAGGGCCTGCATCAGCAGGCGGTCGCGGCGGCGGGCTCGGCCGCTAGTCGACACGGGCGCCCCATCCGACCAGGCGCACGATCACCCAGCTCAGCACGATGGTCGCGGCGAGCAGCGCCACGGTGATGGCGCTGGAGAAGCCCAGGAAGGAAAAGTTGAAGGCCTGCAGGAACGAATAGTAGTTGGTGACCTCCGTCACGTTGCCCGGCCCGCCATCGGTCAGGATGAAGATCAGCGGGAAGGCTTTGATCGAATCGATCAGCCGGAACAGCCCGGCCACCAGGAGGACGCCCTTGATGAAAGGCAGGGTGATGTAGCGCGTGAGCTGCCAGGGCGAGGCGCCGTCGACCTTGGCGGCGTCGAGCAGTTCCTGCGGCATCATCTGCAGCGCCGCCAGCACCATCAGCATGGTGAACGGGAACCATTCCCAGGTATCGGCGATGATGATCGAGGTCAGTGCCCAATTGGGATCGGTGATCAGCGCCGGAACGTTCCAGCCGAGCGCGCGGAACAGGCCGTGCATGGGGCTGATATCGGGCGTGTAGATCACCTTCCAGATGATGGCGACGACGATCGGCGGCAGGACCATGGGTATCAGGAACACGGTGCGCAGCGCTTCGAGCAGCCGCGTGCGCATGTTGAGCAGCAGGGCGAGCGCCAGGCCGATCGCCAGTTGCAGCAGCACGGTCCAGAACGAAAGCTTGATCTGGACCCATACCGAATGGTGCAGGCGCGAGTCCGCCCAGATCTGACGATAGCTTTCGAGCGGCTGGGAGAAGTCCCACAGCGTCTCGGGCCGCGTCAGGTTGAGCGGCGTGAAACTCGTCGCCAGCAGATAAAGTGACGGCAGCAGCGTGATCAGCGCCAGCACCGCCAACGACGGCGCCACGCACCAGGCGAAGAAACGATGCTGCGCGCGAGCGAAAGCGCTCGTTCTCGCCTCAAGTGTCAATCTTGATCCCGGCCTTCTGCAGATCCTGGATCGCCTCGGCCTGAGCCTGCTTCAGCGCGTCCGGTGCGTTCTGCTGCTTGGTGGCGATGCGTTCGATCGCCTTGTTGATCTTGTCGCCGACCTGCGGGTAGATCGGCACGGTACGGTACTTCATGTAGCCGGTCTTGCCGCCGAGCTGCAGCACGTCGAGATACATCGACGCCACGTCCTGGCCGTTCAGAGTCAGCACCTGCTTGAACTCGGGGCTCTTGATGATCGAGAGGCGACAGACGCTGGGGTAGCCATGGTTCTTGACGACCATGGCGATGGTCTCCTTGCTCAACGCCCACTTGATGAACTCCCAGGCGGCTTCCTTCTTCTTCGAGCCGGCGGGAATGCCGAGCCCATGGCTGTTGGAGCCGGGGAAGTTGCCCTTCGGGCCCTCGGGCATCAGTCCGTAGCGCACCGTCTTTTGCACCGTGCTGTCGGCATGCTTGGCCAGCGGCACCATCCAGGTGATGGCTTGGGTGCGGATGTTGGCGCGACCGGAAATCTGCGACCGCATCGCCTGGTCGTCGGAATAGGACAGCACACCGTCCGGACCGTACTTGGTCAGAAGGTTGGCATACCATTCCGCCGACTGCGCCGCTTGTGGCGTCGCCAGGGTCGGCGTGAGGTTTTCGGGCGGATCCTTGAACACCGCGCCGCCCACGCCCATCAGGTAGGGGATCCAGTTCCAGTGGTGCAGGCGGTCGGCGGTGAAAGCCGCGACGTTGTCCTTGTTGTGGACCGCATCGCAGACTTTGATCAGGTCGTCGAAGGTCTTGGGCAAGCCGAGCCCTGCCCGTTCGATCAAGTCGTAGCGCGCGGCGCCCAGGATCATGGCGCCGGCTTCCCAGGTGAAGCCGAAGGTCTCGCCCTTGGCGTTCTTCATCGCCGACTGCGGACCGCCGGCGAAATCCTCGGGATCCCAGCCGGCCGGAGTGAGCTTGGGGTCCTTGAGGAAGGGATCGAGGTTGCTGACCCAGCCGGCGCCGATCCAGCGGCCGGAATAGATGAAAGTGACGTTGATCACGTCGAGTGCCGAACCCCTGGTCGACAGCTCGAGGTCGGTGCGCTGGTTGTAGACCGGGAAGGCCTGCATGTTGAAATTGACCTTGATGCCGGTCTTGTCCTCGAACTCGGGGAAGTAGTTCTTGAGGTATTCGAAATAGGTCGTCTGGAAGCAAGCGGCGTTGATCGTCGTGCCGGCATGGGGCTTGCCCTGGGCGGTGACGATGGTGGGAGCGCCCAGCACACCCGACGCTAGGGCCGAAAGTCCGACGCCGCTGCGCAGCACCGAACGACGATTGGGTCGATTCATGTCGGTTTCCTCCCAGATGCTTTTGCCGAAGTTGAACGCGCTGGGCGTGCTTGGTCAACCAGGGCTTTGCTATAGTGCCTCCGCGTAGCGGTAGGAGAGACAATGAAAGCCGCCGTTTTGTTCAAGCCGAATGAGCCTCTGCAGGTTGTCGAGTGCGAGCTCGACCCGCCCAAGGCGGGCGAGGTCCGGGTCAAGATGAAGGCGTCGGGCGTCTGCCAGAGCGACTGGCACGTCATGAACGGCGACTGGCCCTCGCCGATGCCGATCGTGCCCGGTCACGAGGCGGCAGGCGAGATCGCCGAATGCGGCGCCGGTGTGACGACCGTGAAACCGGGCGACCATGTGATCTTTTCCTTCCGGCCGCACTGCGGGCGCTGCCGCTACTGCAGCCAGGGCCGCACGGTGCTGTGCATCGGCCGCGCGGCGGTGCCGCCGGGTGCGCTTTATGACGGCACGCTGCGCCTCAAGCACAAGGGCCAGGGCATCAACCAGATGGCGCGCATCGGCACCTTTGCCGAGCAGGTCGTGGTGCCCGAGGAGATGGTGGTGCCGATCCGCAAGGACATGCCGTGGCCGCAGGCCGCCCTGGTCGGCTGCTGCGTGGCGACCGGCGTCGGCGCCGTGACGCGCCACGCCAAGGTCGAGGCCGGCTCGACGGTGCTGGTGATCGGCTGCGGCGGCGTCGGGCTGAACGCCGTCCAGGGCGCCATGTTGTCGGGCGCGAGCAAAATCATCGCCGCCGACATCCTCGACAACAAGCTCGCGATGGCCAAGACCTTCGGCGCCACCCACACGATCAACACCAACACCAACGAGGACTCCGCCAAGAAGATCAAGGAGATCACCGGCGGGCTCGGCGTCGACTATGCTTTCGACGCGGTCTCGATCGACAAGACCCAGGCGCTCGCCTTCGATTCGCTGGCGCCGGGCGGGCACGCCGTGGCGGTCGGCATCTCGGCCGCGACCGTGCGCGCGTCCTACTCGCCCTTCATGATGGTGTTCACCGAGAAGAAGGTGAGCGGCACGTTCTACGGCTCGGTGCGGCCCGACCTCGACTTTCCCGTCCTGGTCGACCACTACATGAACAAGCGGCTGAACATCGATGGCCTGATCAGCCGCACCTACAAGCTCGCCGACATCAACGAGGGCTTCAAGCGCATGATGGCGGGCGAGGTCGCGCGCGGCGTCGTGGTCTTCGACTAGGATCCTCGCGATGAGGCGCTTTCACGCAGTCCTGCTGGCGGTCTCGTTGGCAGTGTCGGCCGAAGCGGTCGCGCAGGGTCCGTCCGAGCTGCGCATCACTTGCGATCGCGGGCCATTTGGCACCAGGACCTATGGTGGCACGGCCTGGGATCTCTACGGCTGCAGCGACAATCGTTCGGTGGCCATCGTCACAGCCAGCGGCAATCCCGGCATGCCGTTCTACTTCCTGTTCGCCGAGAGGAGCGGGCAGTACCAGTTGAGCGGCGAGGGCACCGGCCGGCCCGAGTTCACGCGTCGTGCCTACGACGATCTGCGCCGGCTGTCGCAGCAAGATATCCAGGCTTTGGTCAAGGAAACGCAGAAAGCCACCCGGCCCGGTCGGTGACGGCTTCATCTCGTCCCACGCTAGAGCATCGAGCGCTTAATCGGGAGCATATCCGGCCTCTTTGAGATAGTTCCAGCACTCCTGCTCGGAATACAGGGCGCAGATGTCTCCGATGGCTTTCCAAAGGGCGTCGATTGT
>VGCQ01000224.1 GCA_016870055.1 Alphaproteobacteria bacterium
GCTGGCCGTTGCCGGGCGGCGGCTTGGCCGGCGGGAACGCCGCCTGCCAGCCGACGATGATCAGCACCGAGAGCACGATGGCGAGGATGAAATTCTTCTGGTCCATGTGACGCGACTTCAGGAGCGCTCGGCGGGTTGGCAGGAAAGGCGAGGGGGCACCGGATCGTAGCCCGCGCCGCCCCACGGCCCGCAGCGGCACAGGCGATGGGCGGCCAGCCAGCCGCCGCGCAGCGCGCCGTGGCGCGCCACCGCCTCGGCGGCGTAGGCCGAGCAGGACGGCTCGTAGCGGCAGGCGCCGACGAAGAAGTAGGCCAGGGTGAGCTGGTAGGCGCGGATCGCGCCGCGCAGCAGCCAGACCGAAAGGCGGGAGAGCATGCGGCCCGGAAACTGGCGATTTGCCGGGCCCCGCGCAAGCGATCCGTGCAGGGTCATGGCGTCGCGACGGCGAGGGCCGCGAGCCGCCGCAGGGCCTCGCCGAGCTCCTGGCGCAGCAGCGCGAAGTCGCGGCCGAGGGCGGCCTGGCGGCCGATCAGGACATAGTCGAGGTCGGCTCGCGCCGTGGCCGGAATGACCTGGCGGGCGGCCTCGCGCAGCCGGCGGCGGACGCGGTTGCGCACCACGGCATTGCCGACCTTGCGGCTCACCGTGAAGCCGACGCGGATCGCCGGTGGGGCGAGCTCGGGCGGCACGGGAGCCGCCTGCAGGACGAATCCGGGCATGGCGCAGCGCCGACCGGCTTGGACGCGCAGGAAATCGCGACGGTCCGGCAAACGCCCGAGGCGCGCCGCGACCAAAGCCGCTAGGCCGACAGCCGCTTGCGGCCCGACCGGCGGCGGTTGGCGATCACCTTGCGGCCGCCGACCGTTGCCATCCGCGACCGAAAGCCATGCCGGCGCTTGCGCACCAGCTTGCTCGGCTGATAGGTGCGTTTCATCACGCAACTCCTTCAAAGACAAGGCCCCCGGACCGTCGACCGGGGGCAATTCGGTGGGCGAGGGTAATAAGGGCGGCAGCCGCGGGAGTCAACGCGGGGCTGGGCTAGAATGACCCATGGCCTTGGTCCTGCACGGCTACCGCTACAGCGTCTACACCCGCATCGCCCGGCTGGTCCTGGCCGAGAAGGGCGTGGCCTATGGACGGGTCGAGGTCGATCCCTTCGCTGCCGACCGGCCGGCCGACGATGCCAACCTGCACCCGTTCGGCCGCGTGCCGACCTTGGTCCATGACGGCTTCGTCCTTTACGAGACGGCCGCCATCACGCGCTACCTCGACCGGGCCTTCGCCGGACCGCACCTCCAGCCGGCGGCGCCGCGGGCGGCGGCCCGCATGGACCAGACGATCGGCATCGTCGACGCCTACGGCTACTGGCCGATGGTCCGCCAGGTCTTCGCGCATCGCGTCTTACGGCCCGCCGCCGGCCGGCCGGCCGACGAGGCCGAGGTGGCGCACGGCCTCGCCGGTTCGGCCAAGGTGTTGGCGGCACTGGAGTCGCTGGCCGAGCCGCACGGCTTCCTGGTCGGTCCCGACCTGTCGCTGGCCGATCTTCATGTCGGCGCGATGGTCGCCTACCTGGCCATGGCGCCGGAAGGCCTGGCGCTGCTTCAGCGTCAGCCGCGGCTGGCGGCGTGGTGGGACACGGTCGGCCGCCGTCCGAGCTTTGCCCTCACCGCGCCGGGACTGCCGACGCCCTGACGATCGTCGCGGCGTGAGCGCATTTGCTTTGAGACGGCGGCGAGGAGGGCCAATATCGACGGCGACGCCATGCGACAGACGACATGACCTCTCCCTTGTGGCGCCGGCTCGCTCCCGCGGCGGTCCTGCTGGCGGGGCTGGCGCTATTCCTGCTGCTCGATCTCGAACGCTATCTCTCCTTCGAGATGTTGAGCCGCCATCACGCCGTGCTCGGAGCGTGGGTCGCCAATCATGCGGCGCTGGCGGGCTTGCTCTACCTCGCGGCGTACATCCTGGTCGTCGCCTTCTCGCTGCCGATCGCCATCCTGATGACGCCGCTCGGCGGCTTCCTGTTCGGCGTCACGGTCGGCACGGCGCTGTCGGTGATCGGCGCGACCTTGGGGGCCGCCGCAGTTTTCCTGGCGGCGCGCACGGCTTTCTACGATCTCTTCCACGCCCGCGCCGGCGCCACGCTCAAGCGGCTCGAGGACGGCTTTCGCCGCGACAGCTTCAGCTACCTGCTGTTCCTGCGGCTGGTGCCGGCCTTCCCGTTCTGGCTGGTCAACATCGTGCCGGCGCTGCTCGGCATGAAGCTCGCCCCTTACGTGCTCGCCACGGCGATCGGCGTCGTGCCCGGCGCGGTCGTCTACAGCAGCCTGGGCGCCGGCCTCGGCTCGCTGATCGAGCGCGGCGAGCGGCCGAACTTCGCCATCGTCTTCGACTGGGAGATCCTGCTGCCGCTGCTCGGCCTCGCCATCCTGGCGCTGGTGCCGGTGCTCTACACGCGGCTGCGCGGCGGCAAGGCGTCGCCGTGAGATGAGCGCGCTGCTGACCCCCGATGTCTGCGTGGTGGGCGGCGGCTCGGCCGGCCTGGTCGTCGCGGCCGGCGCGGCGCAACTCGGCCTCGACGTCGTGTTGGTCGAGCGCGCCCTGATGGGCGGCGACTGCCTCAACTTCGGCTGCGTGCCGTCCAAGGCGTTGATCGCCGCCGCCAAGGCCGCGCAAGCGCAGCGCGACGGCGCGCCGTTCGGCATCGCGCCGGTCGAGCCCGCGGTCGATTTCGGCCGCGTGATGGACCACGTCGCGGAGGTCATCGCCGCCATCGCGCCCAACGATTCGGTCGAGCGCTTCGAGAAGCTCGGCGTGCGCGTGCTGAAGGAGCAGGCGCGCTTCACCGGCCGCCGCGAGCTTGCCGCCGGTCCGCATCGCATCGTGAGCCGGCGGATCGTGCTGGCGACCGGCTCGCGGCCGGTGGCGCCGCCGATCGCGGGATTGGCCGACGTGCTCTATCTCACCAACGAGACGGTCTTCGCCAACCGTCTCTTGCCGCCGCACTTGATCGTGATCGGCGGCGGGCCGATCGGCCTCGAGATGGCGCAGGCGCATCGCCGGCTCGGCGCCCGGGTGACGGTGCTGGAGGTCGCGACCTTCCTCGCCAAGGACGACCCCGAGCTGGCCGCCATCGTGCTCGCCCGCTTGGCGGACGAAGGCGTCGCCTTGCGCGACCGCATCAAGATCGAGCGGGTCGAGCCGACGGCGTCGGGCGTCGCCGTCATCCTCGACGGCGGCGAACGGCTGGAGGGATCGCATCTGCTGGTCGCGGCCGGCCGCGCGCCGGTGCTCGACGGTCTCGATCTCGACGCGGCGGGGGTCGCCCACACCAAGCGCGGCATCACGGTCGACGCCTCGCTGCGGACCTCAAACCGCAACGTCTGGGCGATCGGCGATTGCAACGGCCTCTATGCCTTCACCCACATGGCGGGCTACGAGGCCTCGCTGTTCATCCGCAGCGCCTTGTTCCGCGCGCCCGGCCGGTTGGACAGCGCGATCGTGCCATGGGCGACCTACACCGATCCCGAGCTGGCGCAGGTCGGGCTCAGCGAGCGCGAGGCGCGGCAAAGACATGGCGATGCCGTCAAGGTGCTGCGCTGGAAGCTCGCCGACAACGACCGCGCCCAGACCGAGCGGGCGACCGCCGGCATGGTCAAGGCGATCACCGACCGGCGCGGCCGCATCTTGGGCGCGGCGATCGCCGCGCCGCAGGCCGGCGAACTGATCCAGCCGTGGTGCCTGGCGATCGCCAAGCGCCTGAAGATCGCCGCCCTGGCGAGCTTTCTGCCGCCCTATCCGACATTGGGCGAAGCGAGCAAACGGGCCGCCGGCAGCTACTACACCGACACGCTGTTCGGCCCGCGCACGCGCCGCCTGGTGCGCCTGCTCGCCCGCCTGCCGGTCTTTTAGCCGTGGCCCGACACGATTGCATTGGCGGCGAAAAATGCCGGTCATCGCCGCCGTTCGCAGCAGCGGGCAGATGTGTCGCGGAGACCAGTCGATGAACAAGATGATCGTGGCCGGTGTGGTGACGACGGCTCTGGCGATGGCCGCGGCCCCGGCGGCAACCTGGGTTCAGCAAGCTCCACCGCCGGCACCGGCGCCCAATCTCGGGCTGCACGTCGAGGTCGAGCCGGCCGCCATGGCCTTGGTCAAGGCGATGACCGACAAGCTCGCCGCCGCCAAAGCGATGAGCTTCACCGCGGTCACCACCTACGAGAGCCCCGACCGTACCGGCGCGCCGCTGCTCTACACCACGCTGTCGCAGGTCACCATGCAGCGGCCCGACAAGCTCAAGGTCATCACGCTGGGCGACGGACCGCGCACCGAGTTCTACTACGACGGCAAGACCGTGCAGGCCTACGAGCCGGCGAGCAAGCAGCTGGCGACGGTGGCGGCGCCGAACACCACCGACGCCATGTTGCGCGCTGCCTTTCAGCGGGCGGCGATCTACTTTCCCTTCACCGACCTCATCGTGAGCGATCCGTTGAAGGCGATCGCCGAGAACCTGCGCATCGCCTTCGTCGTCGGCAAGTCGATCGTGGTGGGCGGCGTGCCGACCGACATCGTGGTGCTGGTCGGCCAGCATGCCCACGTTCAGCTCTGGATCGGCAGCGAAGACAAGCTGCCGCGCATGGCGCAGGCGATCTTCCTCGAGGATCCGGCGCGCTACCGGCATCTCGTCCAGTTCTCGGATTGGAAGCTCGATCCGTCGCTGGCGGCGGACGCCTTCGCCTGGACGGCGCCGGCGGACGCCATTCGCATTCCCTTCGCGCCGCCCGCCGCCACGGCGCCGGCCAAGAAGTGAGACTGAGGAGAGCACGATGCGCAGAAGCCTGATCGTTCTCGGTGCCATCGCCATAGCCACACCGCTCGCCTCGGCCGCGGCGTGGGTTCATGCCGGCGGCTGGAGCGGTGATCGTTCGTCGTGGTCGGCGCACGATTGGCGCGGCGGCTACGCCTCGGGCGGCGGCGGCTCGTGGAGCGCCCACGGCGCTCACGGCGGGACAGCGAGCGGCGGCAGCGGCTCGTGGAGCGCCTCCGGCGCCCATGGCGGCACGGCGAGCGGCGGCGACGGTTCGTGGCGGGCGACCGGCACCAACGGCCACACCTACTATGGCGGCCCCGACTACTGGCACGGCGGCTACTACCACAGCTACAGCTCGCCGACCGTCGTCAACAGCTACGGCGCCAATTGCTACAATTGCGGCGGTTGGAACACCGGCGGTGCGGTCGCGGCCGGTGCGGCGTCCGCCGCCGCCGCCAACCCGCCCGGAACGCTCTACGGCGCCCTGCCCGCGGGCTGCAGCTACCGGCCGGTCGGCAGCCAGCCGTACTACAGCTGCACCAGCGGCCTGTGGTTCACGCCGGCCTACGGCGCCAACGGCGTCTACTACCGCGTCGTGCCCGCCCCCTAAGAGTTGAACGGCGGCCATCTAGGAGGCTCACGCCGACTCCGATAGAGTCGATCGCGATGGCCGCCGATGTCACGATCCGGGCTCGATCCGAGCCGGCGCCTGCCGCGCCGGCAACACGCCAGCGCAGTCTCACGTTCGGCCTGTCGTGGCGCATTCTCGGCTTGGTCGTCGCCGCCGTCATGACGGCGGAAATCCTGATCTTCCTGCCGTCGATCGCCCGCTTCCGCGCCGAGTATCTGCAGCAGCTGATCGAGAGCGGCACGCTCGCCGCGCTCGCGCTCGACGCCACGCCGGACAACATGGTCAACGAGGAGGTCACGCGCGCGCTGATGAACATCGAGCCGCGGCCCAGCATGCCCAACTTCAACCTGAAGGAGGCGGACGGCCTTACCCTGATCTGGGATGCCCTCACCGCGATGGCCCAAGACGGGCAGCTCTACATGCGCGTCGGCGGCGTGTCGCAGCGCCTGCCGCATGCCATGGTGTGGATCGTGGCCGACGAGCTGCCGTTGCGCATCGCGATGTACGGCTACGCCAGCCGCATCCTGGTGCTGTCGATCATCATCGCGCTGTTCACCGCCTGCCTGCTCTACCTCGCACTGCGCTGGCTGGTGATCCTGCCGCTGCAGGATCTGTCGGCCGACATGGTCGCCTTCCGCCGCGCCCCGGAGGAGCCGGGCACCGAGCGGCCGCCGACCGCGCGGCGCGACGAGATCGGCGTGGTCGATCGCGAGTTCGCCAACCTGCAGCGCGAGCTGCGCGCCTCGCTGCGCCAGAAGTCGCGGCTGGCCGAGGTCGGCGCAGCGACCAACAAGATCAACCACGACCTGCGCAACATGCTGTCGACGGCGCGACTTTTGTCCGATCGGCTGGCGCGCAGCGACGACGAACGCACGCGGGCGCTGGCGCCGACCATCCTCAACACCATCGACCGCGCGGCGCGCCTGGCGAGCGACGCCATCGAGTATGTCCGCGACCGGCCGACGCCCAGGCTTGCCACCGTCGACATGGCCGATCTGGTCGACGAGGTCGGCGTGGTCCTGCAGGAGCAGGGCGAGGACAGCAACCCCAACATGGTGCGCCACTGGATCAACGCCGTGGCGCACGACCAGCGGGCGCAGGCGGACCGCGACCTGCTGTACCGCGTCTTCATCAATCTCGGCCGCAACGCCTTCGAGGCCGGCGCCACCACCGTCACCCTGCGCGCGCGCGCCGAGGGCCGCTATCTTCTGGTCGATGTTTGCGACGACGGTCCGGGCGTGGCCGACGGGCTGGTCGATCAGGCGTTCCGCCCCTTCGTCAGCGGCGGCCGGGCCGGCGGGGCGGGGCTCGGCCTTGCCATCGCCCGCGATCTGGTGCGCGCCCACGGCGGCGACATCGCCATCACCGAGACCGGCGCCGCCGGCACGACGTTTCGCTTCACCCTGCCGCTGTGACGGGCGGCAGCCCGTCAGCCGCCGGCTTTCAAGCGCGCCGTGAACTCGCGGATGCGGTCGGCGTTGACCCCGAGATCGGACTGGCCGTCGCGACTCTTGGAGCGGATGTCGATCCGGCTGCCGGTTCCGTCGGGCCGGATGCGCACGACGATGTCGTCGCGAAAGCCGAACCAGTCGCTGGTCGCCACCGCCTCGATACGTCCCTCGGCCGGCGCCCGCGCGACGACATCCCAGCCCATGGCCATGGCCACGCCGTCGACCTTCTTGAAGGCGTCGGCCGGGTTCGAGGGCAACACGACCGACGTGATGTCAGGATAGGCGGCACGCTGCGCGGCGCCCGCCGCCTGGCCGGGATAGGCCGGCGGATTGGCCGCGCCGCGTCGCAGCTGCAGCGTCGCCACCAGCAGCGGCGGATCGGCGATGTCGGTCGTGATGTCGTTCAGCACCGGCAGGTGCTGAGCACGCAGGAACCAGGTGAGCGGCATGTAGGCTGCCGCCAAGCCGACCACGATCGCCAGCAGCGCGGCGACGAAGCCGCGCCGGCGATCGCCCGGCCGCGTCGGCACCACGGTGGCAAGGCCCAAGGCGATGCCGGCGACCGCGACGTAGAAGCCGTAGCGGAAGATCGCGAAGGTCGCCGCGAGATCGAGGTCGGCATAGCGCCGCAACGGTCCGGCCGACGCGATGATGAGGGCCGCCACGCAGGCCATGATGAAGGCCATGCGCGCCAGGCGATGACTGACCGGGTTGGTCGGGCGAACGAACATGGCGTCTGTGGCCGCCATGGTAGCGGCGAACGCGGCGTCGCGCATCCGCGGCTCGACAAGGCCCAGGCCATTCTCTATGCGCCGGGCATGTCGATCGTCCATGCCGACCGCCGCCGCGCCATGATCGCCGGCGTCTGCGCCATCGCCCTGTGGGGTGCCTTGGCGGCGCTATCGGTTTCGGCCGGCCCGATTCCGCA
>VGCQ01000225.1 GCA_016870055.1 Alphaproteobacteria bacterium
GGCTCACGGTCCGCTATGGCACGGCGGTCGCCGTCGAGGGCGTGTCGCTCGCCATCGAACCAGGTGAGGTCGTTGCGCTGCTCGGCCCGTCGGGCTGCGGCAAGACTACGTTGTTGCGCGTCATCGCCGGTTTCGTCCGCCAAGCGCTCGGCCGCGTGCTGGTCGACGGCGCCAGTATCGACCACCTGCCGGCCAATCAGCGCAACGTCGGCATCGTCTTTCAGAACTACGCCCTCTTCCCGCACATGACCGTTGCCGAGAACGTGGCCTACGGTTTGCGTGCCCGCGGCCAGCGCGGCGCCGCTGTTTCCCGCCGCGTCGACCGCATGCTCGACATGGTTCAGCTCGGCGCCTTCCGCGAGCGGCTGCCGCGCCAGCTCTCGGGCGGCCAGCAGCAGCGCGTGGCGCTCGCCCGCGCGCTCGCCGTCGAGCCGTCGATCCTGCTGCTCGACGAACCGTTTGCCGCGCTCGACCGCAATCTGCGGCTCGACATGCAGATCGAGGTGAAGCGCCTGCAACGCCAGCTCGGGCTCACCACCATTCTGGTGACGCACGACCAGGACGAGGCGATGAGCGTCGCCGACCGCATCGCCGTCATGAACAAGGGCACGGTCGAGCAGTTCGACGCACCGGTGGCGATCTACGACCGGCCACGGACGCTGTTCGTCAACGGCTTCATCGGTTCGACCAACCTCCTGCCCGGCAAGCTCGGCGCGGTGGTCGGCGACACGGCCATGGTGACGCTGGATGCCGGCGCCACGCTCCGCCTGCCGGCCCCGGCCGGCGTCGCCCCCGGCACGCCGGTGGTGCTGTCGGTGCGGCCCGAGCAGCTCGTGCTGTTGCCGGTGGCGAGCGCGGAAAGCTGGCCTATCGAGCCCGGCCTCAGCCTGCCGCTCGGCGGCCAGCTCGTGCACGAGGCACGCACCGCAGGCGGCACCGCCCTCAAGATCGTAGAGCCGCGCCGCCACGCCGCAGGCCCGTCGGAGCGCCGCTTCTGCGCCCTCGCCGCCGATGCCCGCCCGTCCCTGTTCCCGCGTCCAACGTCGTCAGCAACGGAGTGAAGCCATGACCGTCCATCGTCGCACCCTGCTCGCCGGTACCGTCGCGTTCGGCGGCGCATCTTTCCTACCCGCCATCGCCCAGGCCAAGGGCCAGGTTGTCGCCACCACCTATCCCGGCACATGGGAGGACGCCTATCGCACCATCGTCCTGCCGATGCTCAAGAAGAAGGACAATATCGACCTCGAGTTGGCGCCGTTGTTCGCCATGGACCAGATCGGCAAGGCCAGGGCCTCGCGCGGCGCGCCGCCGTTCGACGTCTTCGTGCTCGATCCCGGCCCGCGCATCGTCGGCCTCGAAGCCGGCCTGTTCGAGAAGTTCGACGCCAAGAAGCTCGGCAACCTCGCCAAGCTGCCGGCCGGCTTCGCCGACGATGTCGGCGTGCATGTCAGCGCCCAGGTCGTCGGCATCGCCTACAATCCGAAGAAACTGCCGGCACCCAAGGGCTGGGGCGACCTCCTGAAAGATCCGTGGGTGTCGCGGCTCGGCATCACGGGCTTCCAGACGACCTTCGGCACGTCGTCGCTGATCGAGCTGTCGAAGCTGTTCGGCGGCTCCTTGACCAACGTCGATCCGGCGCTGGTCGAGTTGAAGAAGGTGCTGCCCAAGATCGCCGCAGTCGGCCTGCCGGCGGCGATGCCCGGCCTGTTCCAGCAAGGCCAGTGCGACGTGATGTACACCAACACCCAAACCGTCGCGACGCTCAAAGGCAAGGGCGTCGACGTGGAGTTCGTGAAGCCCGAGAGCGGCGCCATCACCTTCTTCACGACCATGCATATCGCCAAGGGCACCGGCGAACTGGCCAACGCCTACAAGTATCTCGACATGGTGATCAGCAAGGACGCCCAGGAGGCGCTCACCAAGCCGCCCTACAACTTCCTGCCGGTCAACAAGGACGTGCCGCTGGCAGCCGACATGCCGATGAAAAGCCTCGACGAAATGGCGACCTACGTCCAGCACGACTGGTCGAAGATCAACCCGCAGCGCGCCGCCTGGATCGAGAAGTTCAACAAGGAAATGGCGAAGTGAGCTGCCGCATGGCCCACCGCCTCCTCGCTCTCCCCCACGGGGGAGAGGAGCATGACGGCGAGAAAAGGGCGTGACGTCGGCCGCCATCGGCGCATCGCTGCCCGGCGAGCAACGACGCTGGTTCAGGCTCGCCGAGTGGCAGCTTGCGCTGCCGTTGTCGCTCGCCTTCGCCGGCCTGTTCCTGGCGCCGTTGCTGCTGCTGGTCGCCACCAGCTTCTTCGACGACGACAAGATCACCCAACCAGGGTTCGCGAGCTGGCTGAAGTTCTTCGGCGATCCGTTCAGCTACAAGGTCATCCTCGACACGCTGCTGCTCGGCCTCAAGACCGTATGCGCCACGGTCGTGATCGGCTATCCGCTGGCGTTGGTCTACCTCGACCTGCCGCCACGCCTGCAAAAGGTGCTGTTGTTCATCATCGTGCTGCCGATGCTGCTGTCGGTAGTGGTGCGCACCTTCGCCTGGATCGTCGTGCTGGGCCGCGAAGGCGTGGTCAACCAGACGCTCCAGTGGCTCGGCGTGATCTCCGAGCCGCTGAAGCTGCTGCAGACCGAGCTCGGGCTCGTCATTTCGCTGACCCAGATCGAGATGCCCCTGATGCTGCTGCCCCTCATAAGCGTCATGTCGCGGCTCGATCCCAACCTGCGCGACGCGTCGGCGGCGCTCGGCGCGTCGCGCTGGCGAACGCTCTTCACCGTCATCGTGCCGCTCTCCATGCCGGGCCTGATCGCGGGCTGCCTGCTGGTGTTCGCCAGTGCCACCACCGCCTTCATCTCGCAAACCGTCATTGGCGGCGTGCGCTTGATCTACCTGCCCCTGCTGATCTGGCAGCAGTCTCTGGTGGTCTACCATTGGCCGCTCGCAGCGGTGGCGTCGCTGTCGCTGGTCGTCTCGGTGCTGTCGGTGATCGCCGCCCTGTCGTGGCTCGGCCGGCGGTCGAGCCGGCATCTGCACGCGTGATCGCCATGGGTCGTCGCCGAAACTTCCTCGACCTCTCCTACACGGTGGTGATCGGCGGCATCGCCGTGCTCGCCGTCCTGATCATCGTCTCGCCGGTGATCGTCGCGCTGATGACCTCGTTCACCGCGGGCCGCTCGCTGAAATTTCCGCCCAGCGGCTTCTCGTTCGGCTGGTATGAGCAGCTGTTCGACCCGGTCCGGTCGCGGCCGATCCATCGCGCCGCCGGCAACTCGCTGGAAGTGGCAGCGATGTCGACCCTGATCGGCGTCGTGCTGGCCACCCTGGCCGCGCTCGGACTGGCGCGCAACCGCGCACGGTCGGCGCGCGCGGCCGACAACCTCTTCATGTCGCCGCTGGTGCTGCCGGGCATCGCCTTCGGCCTGGCGGCGCTGGTCTATTTCTCGACCCTGGGCTTCCGGCCGTCGCTCAACCTGATGATCGCGGGGCATCTCATCGTCACCATGCCCTTCATCCTCCGCACCACGACCGCCAGCCTGTCGCAGCTCGACCCGGCGCTGCTCGACTCCTCGCAGAGCCTGGGCGCCTCGTGGTTCTACACGCTGCGTCGCGTCACGCTGCCGCTGATCTTTCCCGGCATCGCCGCCGGGGCGTTTCTCGCTTTCATGGCCTCGATCGACAACGTGCCGGTCTCGCTGTTCCTGTCCAACGCCCGCACCGACACGCTGCCCATCCGCATGTGGGGCATGATGGAGACGACTCTCGACGTGCGCGTCGCCGCCGTGTCGGGAGTCTTGATCGCCGCCGCCTTCGTGCTGATGCTGATCATGGAGTGGACGGTGGGCCTGACCCGCCGCATGCGCGACTAGCGCGACCAGGGAGTGCCGTCATGGAAGTCATCGTGCCGCAACCGCTTACCCGCCAGGCCTTCGCCCCCTTCGGCGAGGTGATCGACGTGCCGAGCGAGCCCGGCCGCACCTACTACGAGGAGGCACTGGGCAACCTGCGGCCCGCCGCCCATCCCAGCCTGTCGCTCAGCCTCAAGGCAGAGACGCCCGAACGGCCGCTGGAAGCCCGGCTGCTGGAACGCCATGAATTCTCGTCGCAGACCTTCGTGCCGCTCGACGTGGCGCGCTGGCTGATCGTGGTGGCGCCGCATGCCCAGACGGGCGGCCCCGACCGTGCAGGTATCAAGGCTTTCATCGCGACCGGACGACAGGGCGTCACCTACCGGGCCAACACTTGGCATCACGGCCTCACCGTGCTCGACCGGCCGGGCCGCTTCGCCGTCTTCATGTGGCGCGACGGCGGCAAGGGCGACGAGGAGTTCGTGCCGGTCGAGCCGTTCACCATCCGCATTCCCTGACCTAGGAGAGACCGATGCCATACAAGCCGCGCCGTGATTTCGTCGGCTATGGCGCCGACATGCCGGACCCCAAATGGCCCGGCGGGGCGCGGCTCGCCGTCAATTTCGTCATGAACTACGAGGAGGGCTCCGAACCGTCGATCCAAGACGGCGAGGATCACAGCGACACCGGCCTCAGCGAGGCGCACGGCATGGGTCAGACCATCAAGGGCCGCGACCTCGCCGCCGAGAGCCTGTTCGAGTACGGCAGCCGCGTCGGCTTCTGGCGCCTGATGCGGCTGTTCGGCGAGCGCGATCTGCCGATGACGGTCTACGGTTGCGCGCTCGCCTTAGAGCGCAATCCCGAAGCCTCTGCTGCGATCGCTCGGGCGGGCCACGACATCTGCTCGCACGGCTGGCGCTGGATCAAGCACTACGAGCTGAGCGAAGCCGACGAACGGGACCACATCCGCAAAGCGATCGCCTCGACCGAACGGATGATCGGTCGCCGGCCGGAAGGCTGGTACTGCCGCTACGGGCCGGGCGAGAACACGCGCCGCCTGGTCGTCGAGGAAGGCGGCTTCCTTTACGACAGCGACTACTACGGCGACGAGCTGCCGTTCTGGGTCACCGTCGACGGCAAGGGCCATCTCGTCGTGCCCTACTCGCTCACCACCAACGACGGCAAGTACATGGTGGGCATCGGCAACTCGGAGCAATGGTTCACGTTGCTGAAGGATTCCTTCGACATGCTCTACCGCGAGGGCAAGACCCAGCCGCGCATGATGTCGGTCGGCCTGCATATGCGGCTGATCGGCCATCCCGGCCGCGCCGTCGGCCTGGAACGGCTGCTCGACTACATGCAGAAGCACAAGGGCGTGTGGATCACCAGGCGGGTCGACATCGCGCGGCACTGGATCGCGACGCATCCCTATGCAGGCAAGGGATTGAATGAGCGGTAGCCCTGCTCGTCCTCTCGCGTTCCTCTCCTCCGTCGGGGCGAGAGCAACGTGACGAGGATCCGACCCGTGGTTCTCGTGCGCGACTGGCGCTCGACCGAGGCGGCGCTCCGGCTGGCGCGCGAGCAGAAGACGTCGCCGGTGCTGGTGACGCCCGAAGGCGCGGCTTCGTTCCATGGCGCGGGCTACTTCGGCGCGCTCCTGCAGCGCGCCGAGCAGGCCTTTCCCGACGTCGCCTTCGAGCTGGTCGTCGATTGCGGCGACGCACCCGGCCACGCGCTCGCTTGCCTGCGCTCGGGCGT
This sequence comes from Alphaproteobacteria bacterium, assembly GCA_016870055.1. Lineage (GTDB taxonomy): Bacteria > Pseudomonadota > Alphaproteobacteria > Reyranellales > Reyranellaceae > Reyranella. The sequence goes on from VGCQ01000225.1 coordinate 5,611, forward strand.
CAGGCGCATCTCGATGGAACCGTTCAACGACAAGATCGCCGATATCGCCCGGCAGATGGGCGCCGAACTGGTGAGGAGACCGACATGAACTGGCAGCCGACGCGCGACCTGGTAGGCTATGGCGCCAATCCACCCGATCCCAAGTGGCCGGGCGGCGCGCGCGTCGCCGTCAACTTCGTCATGAACTACGAGGAAGGTTCCGAGCCGTCGGTGCAGGACGGCGAAGGCTACACCGAGACCGGCCTCACCGAATCTTCCACCTCCTCGCAAGGCCTGACCGGCCGCGATCTTGCCGGCGAAAGCATGTTCGAGTTCGGCAGCCGCGTCGGCTTCTGGCGTATCATGCGCGCTTTTCGCGAACGCGGTTTGCCGCTCACCGTGTTCGGCTGCGCGCTCGCGCTCGAACGCAACAAGGCGGCGGCCGACGCGATCAAGGCCGCCGGTTTCGACGTCTGCTGCCATGGCTGGCGCTGGGTGCGCCATTTCCAGCTGAGCGAAGCCGAGGAACGCGAGCATATCGCCAAGGCAGTGAGGTCGCTGAAGCAGACCGTCGGCGCGGCGCCGGCCGGCTGGTATTGCCGCTACGGGCCGAGCGTCAACACGCGCCGACTGCTGCTGGAGCATGGCGGCTTCACCTACGACAGCGACTACTACGGCGACGAGTTGCCGTTTTGGCAGACGGTCGAGGGCAAGCCGCATTTGATCGTGCCCTACTCGCTCACCAACAACGACGGCAAGTACGCCGCCGGCATGACCACTGCCGACCAGTGGTTCACGCTCTGCCGCGACGCCTTCGACGTGCTCTACAAGGAAGGCGCCACGGCGCCCAAGATGATGTCGGTCGGCCTGCACATGCGGCTGATCGGCCACCCGGGCCGCATAGCAGGGCTGTGGCGCCTGCTCGACCACATCCAGCAGCATGGCGGCGTCTGGGTGACCCGGCGGCTGGATATCGCCCGCCACTGGGTCGCCACCCATCCCTATCCTGGCCGAGGCTTGAACGAATAGGCCGCCGCCGCTATCACCGGACGCTATCGAATGAAGCCATGGGAGCCTCGGCCGTGAAGATCACCCGCACCGTCAAGAAGATCCTCGACAACTACGAAAGCGACAACCCCGGCACCAAGGCCAACCTCGCCCGCATCCTGATGCACGGCCGCCTGGGCGGTTCGGGCAAAATGGTGATCCTGCCGGTCGACCAGGGCTTCGAGCATGGTCCGGCCCGCTCCTTCGCGCCCAACCCCGACGCCTACGATCCGCACTACCATTACCAGCTCGCGGTCGATGCCGGGCTGAACGCCTACGCCGCCCCCTTGGGGCCGCTCGAGGCCGGCGCCGACAGCTTCGCCGGCGCCATCCCGACCATCCTCAAGGTCAACTCGGCCAACTCGCTGTCGACCAACAAGGACCAAGCCGTCACCGCCTCGGTGAAGGATGCGCTACGCATCGGCTGCGCGGCGATCGGCTTCACGATCTATCCAGGCTCGGAAGACCAGTACGAGATGATGGAAGAGATCCGCGCGATGGCCGAGGAGGCCAAGTCGGTCGGCCTCGCCGTCGTCATGTGGTCCTACCCGCGCGGCGGCAAGCTCGACAAGGCGGGCGAAACCGCGCTCGATGTCTGCGCCTATGCCGCCCATATGGCGGCCCTGCTCGGCGCCCACATCATCAAGGTCAAGCCGCCGACCGACGTGCTGTGGCAGCCCGAGGCCAAGGCCGCCTACGAGAAGGCCAATGTCGACAAGTCGACGCTGGCCGCCCGCATCAAGCACGTCATGCAGGCCGCCTTCAACGGCCGTCGCATCGTTGTGTTCTCCGGCGGCGAGGCCAAGGATCTCGAGGGCCTGTTCACCGAGATCCGCGGCCTGCGCGACGGCGGCGCCAACGGCTCGATCATCGGCCGCAACACCTTCCAGCGCCCGCGCGATCAGGCGCTCGACATGCTCGACAAGATCATCGGCATTTATCAGGGCAAGATGTAAGCGTGCCGGCCGCCCCGGGCTGCCGCCTCTACCTCATCTCGCCGGAACGCATCGAGCATCCGGCGATTTTCGCGGACGACCTTCGTGCCGCGCTCGACGGCGGCGACGTCGCGGCCCTCCAGCTTCGCCTGAAGGACGTCTCCGATGAAGCGATCGTCCGCGCGGCCGACGCCCTGCGCCCGATCTGCCAGCAGCGCGATGTGGCCTTCGTCATGA
>VGCQ01000226.1 GCA_016870055.1 Alphaproteobacteria bacterium
CAGCACGGGATTGGCGTCCTTGGGGGCCGTGCTCATGGGCTTCCAGTCGATCGACGCGGCAGCGCGCAGCGCCTCGATCTCGGCGGCGGCGCGCCAGCGCGGATCGGTGCGGTGTCGCCCCGTCGTGTCGTCCTTGTGCGACGCCAGGCACTCGGCGCGCAGTTCCTCGACGAGGTCGACCTTACGTTCGCTCATCGTCGGCTCCGGTGCGCGAGGCCTGCGGCAGGTCGAACAGCGCATCGCGCGCCTGGTAGACCTTCTTGGCGAGATAGGCCGAGCCGCCGCGGTCGGGATGGACCGCACGCAACAGGCGCTGCACGGCGGCGTGGATCGCGGCCTCGTCGGCGCCGGGCTCGAGGCCCAGCACATCGAGCGCCTTGCCGCTGGTCGCGCAGCGCCAGCAGCGACGCCCGGCTGACATAGGCTTCGACGATGGCGGCCGCCCGCTTCACCGTCTCGGGGTCGTCCGGCGGATCGTGCCAGACCGCCATGTCGAAGGGACGCGGTCGCGGCCGGAAGCGGTCGAGGAGGGCGCGCAGCGGCGCCAGCAAGGTGCGCACCATGGTGTGCGGATCGCTGTGCATGAACCAGTCGAGGAACTTGGCGATCGTCGCCAACACCGACAGCCCGAGCACGACGGCACTGATCACCACCATGTAATCCATCGACGCGCCCCCGACCGTCCGCAGAGTCCGCCAAGACTACCCAAGCGGCGCCGAGATGCCAGCACGCTTTCGCGGCGCGACGGGCTTGGCATTCATGCAGGTCTTCTTCCGCCACGTCGCTGGCTACTATTCGCCACGAGTTGGAGTAGCGAGGCACGATCGATGGCCAAGCGCGGCAAACCGACGGGTACCAAGAAACCGGCCGGCGGCGGGGTAGGGCCGCGGATCGTTTCCGACGGCGGCAAGGTGCCGGCGCGGGTCTCGCCCGACGAGTTCGGCCGCCGGCCGGCGCTGCCGTCAAGCTCGGCCGCGGCCTCGCGCTGTGGCAGTCGTCGGCCGTGAAGGCCGTCGTGGCGGCGGTCGTGATGGCCTTCGCGATCGATGGCGCGATCGGCATCTGGCAGCGCGAGACGCTGCAACGCCAGCGCCAGGCGCGGCTGCTGCTGGAACATGCGGCGCGCTCGTCGCTCTACCTCGAGCTGAAGCGGATCGTCCAGGAGGCGGACGGCAAGTCCTATCGACTGACCATGGCGATGCAGAACATCGATCCCGGCGCGCCGCTCTACGTCATGCTGAGCGCGGTCGGCGTCTACGTTCAGGCGGGCACGACCTTGCAGCAGGTGCCGTCGCGTCCCGTCGGCGAGGCGGCGAGCGGCGTCGTCAAGCTGGTCGACTCCTATTCATACGACGTCGAATTCACGCCCGATGTCGCCAACTCGGCCGAGCTCATTCCGGGCTACATGCATGTCCGCATCCAGTCGGACATGCTGGTTGCCCGCCAGCCCAAGGCGGGCGGCGACATCGTCGAGCGCCGCACGCCGTTCTACGTCTATCTCAAGCCGCACGGCGCCGACGACGAGGCGATCAAGGCACGATCGCGGATGTCGGGAACGCCGCCGCTGTTCATTCCGATGCCGCCGCACTGACGGCAGGACAAGCTACGCCGCCAGCGCTGCTTCGCTCGCCGGATCGCCGGCGATGCGGCTGTGCCACATGATGCGCCGTTCGGTCATGTCCCACGGCGTGGCCTGGTGCATCAGGCAGCGATTGTCCCACACCACGGCGTCGCCGGGCCGCCAATTGTGATGGTAGATGCGCGGCGGCTGGCAGGCGAAGTCGACCAGCTCCTTCAGCAGGCGCTCGGACTCGCTGCGGTCGAGGCCGCGGACATCGTGGGCGTGGCGGCCGACCAGCAGCGACTTGCGTCCGGTCTCGGGATGGGTCTTCACCAGGGGGCGCAGCGACACCGGCCCGTCATGGAAGCCGTAGCCGCTGTACTGGCCGTCGGTTTTCTTCGAATCGTGGCCGACCTTGCCCTGGCTGTAGTGCAGCGAATGGTGGGCCGCCAGCCCTTCGATGCGGGCCTTGAGATCGCTGTCGAGGGCATCGTAGGCCGCCCGCATGTCGGCAAAGCCGGTCTGGCCGCCCTTGTTCGGCACGACCTCGGCGCAGAACACCGCGCCCTTGGCCTGGACCGGCATGTAGGTGCTGTCGTGATGCCAGCCCATGTTGCCCTTCAGGATCTTGATCACGTCGTCATTGTCCTTCTCCGGCCGGATCGAGCCGTCGGAGCGGACATTGCTGATGGCGAACATCTCGAACTCGAGCGGCCCGAAGCGCTTGGCGAAGGCGATCTGCTGGTAGCGCGTCAGATGCTGCTCGGGAAAGATCAGCAGCGCGTATTGCAGCCAGGCATCGTAGACGGCGCGAAACGTCGGCTCGTCGACCTCGGCGATCTTGAAGCCGCGGACGACCGCGCCGAACGTCGCGTCGAGCGGTTGGATATCGAGCGTGCCCACCATGCAGCGCCTCCCCAAGTGGTTGGCCCAGTCTACCCCTTCCGGGGCAGCTCGTCCTCTTCCGCTCTATTGCATGAACCAGCCGTGGCTCACCACCATGGACTGGCCGCTCAGCGCCGTGCTCGAGGCGCCGGCGAAGTAAAGCACGGCATCGGCCACCTCGTCGGTGGTGGTGAACTGGCCGTCGATCGTGTCCTTGAGCATGACCTTCTTAATCACGTCGTCCTCGCTGATCCCCAGCTCCTGCGCTTGCTCGGGGATCTGCTTGTCGACCAGCGGTGTGCGCACGAAGCCGGGGCAAACCACGTTGGCCGCGACGTTGAATTCGGCGCCCTCCTTGGCCAGCACCTTGGAGAGCCCGATCAGGCCGTGCTTGGCCGTGACGTATGGCGCCTTGAGCTTGGAGGCTTCCTTGGAATGGACCGAGCCCATGTAGACCACGCGGCCGTATTTGGCGGCGTACATGTGCTTCAGGCAGGCCTTGGTGGTGAGGAAGGCGCCGTCGAGATGGATGGCCAGGAGCTTCTTCCAGTCGGCGAACGGAAAGTCGACCAGCGGCTTGACGATCTGGATGCCGGCGTTGCTCACCAGGATGTCGATGCGTCCGTACTTGGCCATGGTGTCGGCGACGCCCTTCTCGACCTGGGCTTCGTCGGTGACGTTCATGCCGACGGCGAAGGCATCGCTGCCCTTGGCCTTGATCTCCTTGGCGGTGGCGCCCGCGGCATCGAGATTGAGATCGGCGATCACCGGAATGGCGCCTGCGGCGGCGAGCCGGAGGGCGATCTGCTTGCCGATGCCGCTGGCGGCGCCGGTGACGATGGCCACGCGTCCTTTGAAGTCGGGCATGAGACGATCCTTTCTCGTTGGGTTTTTCTCGCCGCGCGCAGGCGTGGGGAGGAAGCTCGATCAGGCAAGATAGTCGAACACGACTTCGCCGAGACCGAGCGTCAGGTCGGTGACGAAATGGCTCGCCGACACGACCTCGCGCACCGGCAGGCGGTTGACGTCGCACATGGCGTGATCGAACAGCTGCAAGGCCGCCGGTCCGGCCCACGCGCCCTTCAACGTCACGTCCTCGACATAGTAGCGCACCAGCTCGCAGATGCGCGGCGTGCAGTCGACATGCGGGATGATCTTGATCATGAAGTTGGGCTTGGCGAGGCTCTCGAGCAGCGGCGCGTGGTCGAGCTCGCGGTGCTTGTAGCCCATGGTGGCGCTGACGCAGAGCACCGAACCGTAGCGCAGCGTGCAGACCAGCGTCTCGCTCTCGTGGGCGATCTTGGGGCTGGCGAGCTTCTTGGGGAAACCCCAGATCTCGCGGCCGCCGGCGATCGGCGAATTGTCGTCGAGATACATGGCGTGCACGTAGCCGCCTTCCTGCACCGTGCCGTCCTTGGCCTTGAAGCGCACCGGGATCACCTGGCCGGTCTCGGTGTAGTCGCCGAAGCCGGTCGAATCGGGCATGCGGATGAATTCGTAGTTCACCGTGTCGCCCACGACCTCGAGCGGCTCGGGCACGACGGCGCGCAGCCGCTCGGGGTCGGTGCGGTAGGTGATGACGACGAACTCGCGATTGTAGAAGCGGTACGGCCCCCGCGGGTAGGCGGGATTGTCGAGCGGCATCGCGAAGGCGTTCTTGCGGACGTCGGCCAGTTTCATTTCTTGGGCTCCTGCGCGCGATCCAGTCGCTTGAGGTCGAAGGTGAAGACGCCGTCCGGGCTGGTCGGCCGCTGCAGCACCTCGGGATGGGCGAGCGTGCGCGTCATGTCGTCGTAGCCGGTCTGCCAATGCTCTTCCATGGTGCGGCGCGAGAATTCGTAGTCCTTGGACGCGCCCTCGTAGCGGCGTGCGTGATAGATCAGGTGGATGATGTTGTAGACCTTGCTGTCGGCCTCCTCGGCGAGCAGCCGGGCCTCGGCCGACTGGCGCAGCTCGGCCGGCATCTGCTCGATCAGCCGCGCCACGGCGCGGCGCATCGACTGCTGGCGGCGGAACTGGTCGGTGCTGGCGCGGGTCCGGCTGGAATAGCGGATGTCCTTCAGGCGCACGTCGACCTCGATCATGTCGCGCGGCAGCTCGCCGCGCGCACTCCACAGATCGACTTGGAAGGCGAGCGTGTCGGCGCGCGGCCGGCTGTCGAGCACCCACTGCAACGGCGTGTTGGAGACGACGCCGCCGTCCCAGTAGTACTCGCCGTCGACCTCGGTGGCGGGGAAGCCGGGCGGCAGCGAGCCGCTCGCCATGACGTGGTGCGGGCCGATCGCACAGCGCGCGTTGTCGAAATAGAAGAAGTTGCCGGTGCGCACGTTGGTGGCGCCGACGCCGAAGCGCATCTCCCGGGCGTTGATGCGGTCGAAGTCGACCAGGCTTTCGAGCAGCGAGCGTAGCGGCGCGGTGTCGTAGAAGCCGAGCGTCGCCGGATCGGCGGTCGGCGCGAAAATCGGCGGCGGCAGACGCGGCTTGAAGAAGCTCGGCGCGCCCCACATCAGCGTGCCGAACGCGCGCCACTGATTGACCATCTGGCGCTGCAAGTCGTTGGCGAACTGGAACGACGGCAGGTAGGGCACGCCGAGCGGCGGCTGGGTGACCGTCTCCCAGAAGGCGCGCAGCTTCTCGACCCGCTTGGCGGGCGGGTTGCCGGCGATCAGGGCCGAGTTGATGGCGCCGATCGAGATGCCGGCGACCCAGTCGGGGTGCAGGCCGGCTTCGGCCAGCGCCTGGTAGACGCCAGCCTGGTAGGAGCCGAGCGCGCCGCCGCCTTGCAGCAAGAGCGCAATCCGCTCGAAATCGGGCCGGCCCGCCGCCGGTCTTCCTGTCATGACGCCTTTTCCCTCGCTGTCCACCGCCCCTCTAGCACGATGCGGGCCGGCCAGAACGGGCCATCTCGCCGCTTGTTGCCGGTGCCGAGCCAGCCCGCGCCGGCGGTCGGATCGACAGGTGCTGCGGAATCTCGGCGCCCGGCGGTGCGGCGCACGTCGCGACGCACATCGACAGCGAGCTGACCGGCGACGGCCTGGTCGCCTTGCCGTCCGGCACCCGATGCAAAGTGGCGATGGCGGGCTGTCTCGGCAGTCGCTTCGCGGCGAACATTCGGCCGCGCGCGAGCCGCCGCTAGATCCGCCGGCTCCAGGGATTGAGACCGATCGAGATCCGCTGGCCGCTGTATCCCGAGACGCCGTGGAAGGTGCCGGGCGAAAACAGCAGCAGGCGGTTGGTGCGCGGGAAGCAGCGCGCGTCGTCGGTATAGAACTCGCCGCCGACCACTCCCTCGACGACCGGGTAGTAGACCGCGCTGCACAGCGGGTAGGCGAACTGTTTCTTCTCGTGATAGAGCCGCTCGTCCTTGTCGACATGCCGGGCGTGCCAGCCGGGATTGGAATCGTTGCGCCACATCTCGTAGCCGACCATGCCGTCGAGGGCGAAGTGCCGGGCGCAGATTTCGAGGATCTTCTCGTGATGCGGGTTCGAGCCGAGCGCGTACCAGCGATCGTCGCGGCCGTAGTCGAAGGCGGCGATGGCGGCGACCGTCTCCTCGTCGAATACGTCGTCGAGGATGATGAACTTCTTCACGACGCCCCCTCCGGCCGGATCGTCCGGCCAGTCACGGCAGCAGATGCCGCTGCCGCAAGGCCTCGGCGATTGCCGCGGCGACCAGCCGATTGCCGTCGGGCGCATGATGCCACTGGCGGTAAATCGCGTCACGGCCGCGTTGCTTGACCGCGGTGTCGACGGCGTCGAAGAGGTCGAGGGTGGCCAGCCCCGACTTCTCGGCGCAGTCCAGCACCAGCCGGGCGATGCGGCGTTGCTCGGCCGCGCCCGTCGTGTCGCGCCCCCACATGTCGGCGTCGTACTGGGCGACGATCAGCATCGGCGCGCCGAGCGCCGCGAGGCGTCGCATGAGCGGGCAGGCCGTCCGCTCGGCCGCCGCGGCGGGCATCTCGCGCACCACGCCGTCGATCCATGCTTCGCCGCCGCCGAGACGATCGGCGACGACGCCGGCCAGCATCGACCAGCCCAACATGCGTTGCCACACCGACACCGTCGTTGCCGGCGGCGGCGGCACCGGCACGCCGCGCGGCGCGACGATGTCGCCCGTGGCGGTCGTCACGGGCTCGAACCAGGGCAGATTGTGACCCCAGGCGCGGCTCAGCGCGCCGCGCGGCAGATCGTCGGCGATGAAGGCGACGACGACCACAGCGGGGTGCACGGCGGCGACCAGGCGCTCGGTGCGCAGCACGATCTGGGCGAGGCTGTAGCCTGAGACGCCGGCGTTGAGAACGCGCCGCTCGAGGAGCCGTTGCAGATAGGCCGGCCAGCTCTCGTCGTCGCCGACCTCATAGCCTTCGGTGAACGAATCGCCCATCGCCAACACGGGCCGGCTGGGCGCAACGGCAAGCGTGGCGGTCCGGCGAAAGCCGTCGGCGTCGACGGTGAACGTCGCTGTCGCTGCTCCGGCGCGCGGCACGTAACCCAGCTCGGCGTCGTGGACGTAGAGCGATCGGTCGTCGCGCAGCTGCGGCGGTTCGGCTGCCGGGTTGGACCAATGCACCAGCCAGCGCGGTCCCTGCCACAGGCGGCAGGCGAGTTCCAGGGCGATCAGGCCGACGGCGACGGCAGCGACCGCCAAGGCCGCCCGCAGGCCGGCCTCGCGCGCCCTCATTGCACGTGGGCGAACAGCCTGCGGTCGTTCTCGGCGGCGGCCTCCAGGAACCCCGCACCGAACGACAGGCGACGCTGCTTGGGCTTCACGAAGTTGCCGGGATCCTGATACCAGCGTCGCGCGTAGGTGGCATAGACGATCGGGCGATGGCAGTCGGACCGATTGGGCGTGCCACCGTGCAACAAGCGGAAGTCCCAGATGATGCACGAGCCGGCCGGCACCTGGGGCGCCTCGGGAACGATCGACTCGTCGCGCGTCTTCCAGCGGTGGCTGTTGGGCCAGATCGCCGTGGTGCCGTAGCGATCGTTCATGTCGACCAGCGGCAGAATGCAGGTCAAAGCATGAGCGGGCAGCATCGGCGATATCGCCGAGTCGAAAAGCAGGGTGCCGTCGCGATGGATGTGCTGCTGCTCGGAGCCCGGCAGCGAGACGATGGCGCCGAAGCTCTCGAGAATGGCGGTCTCGTCCAGGGACAAGCGCGCCACCGCGACCACGACTGGATGGGCGTAGACCAGTGATCTGCCCCCCTCAGAGCGGTCCAAAAGTTAACTTAGACTGGACCCCGAAGGAGACGAACAATGGGCAAGAAGCACGGGCCTGAAGAGATCATCGGCAAGCTGCGCGAGGTGGAGATCG
>VGCQ01000227.1 GCA_016870055.1 Alphaproteobacteria bacterium
TATCGACCTCTACGAGCTCAAGGATGGCAAGATCGCGCTCAAGGACAGCTACCTCAAAGCCGATTGATGACCAACGACACGGTGCTGTGGGCGGTCGACCGTCGCGGCGTGGCGACGGTCACGCTGAACCGTCCGGCGGTCAACAACGCCTACAACGGCGACCTGCTGCAGGGATTGCACGACGCCATGGACGCGCTGGACCGCACCGCCGGCCTGCGCCTGGTGGTCGTGCGCGGCAACGGCCGGCACTTCCAGGCCGGCGCCGACCTCGCCTGGATCAGCGGCGTCGCCCGGCAGTCGCCGGCCGACAACGAACGGGCGAGCCGCGTCACCGCCGAGGCGATCCGACGGCTCGACACCTGCGCGGTGCCGACGCTCGCCTTGATCCAGGGCGGCTGCTTCGGCGGCGGCACCGGCCTCGCGGCAGCCTGTGACATCGTGGTGGCGCAAGCCGACGCGATCTTCTCGATCAGCGAGACGCGCTGGGGCCTGATGGCGGGCATCATCCTGCCGCAGCTCTGTCAGGCGATCGGACTCCGGCAAGTCCGCCGCTATGCGCTGACCGGCGAGCGCTTCGGCGCCGAGGAGGCGCGCCGCATCGGCCTGGTGCACGAGGTCTGCCCGACCGGCGGACTCGACCAGGCCGGCGCCAAGATCATCGACGCCGTGCTGATGAACGCACCCGGCGCCACGGCGGCGACCAAGCGGCGGGCGTTGGCTGCAGCCGAAGCCTTCATCGACGACGGCGCGCTCGGCGACCTGATCGACGAGCACGCGCGCACCCGCCAACTCGGCGAGGCGAGCGAAGGCCTGGCGAGCTTCCGCGACAAGCGCCAGCCCGCCTGGTACCCGGACGAGAGCGGAAAGAGATGAGATGTTGCGTGTTGCAGCAGGCATGATGGGTTCAGCTGATTCCCGCTGAACCCATCATGTTCTAGCCTTCGAGAAAGCGACGCGCGGCGTCGACATACATGGCGTGGACCGGCGCCATCGAACCGACGTCGGCCCATTCGTCGGCGGCGTGGATGTTGCCGAAGCCGACGCCCGGCGCACAGATGGTCGGCACCCCACGCGCCGCGAGAAGGTTGCCGATGTTGGAGGGTCCGCACACTTCGGTCGGCAGCGGCCGGCCGAAGGCGGCGCGCGCCGCGGCGGCGAAACTCCTGACCAGCCGATGATCGGCGGCCACCAGGTAGGCGGGCCAGCTATCGACCGTCTCGATGCGGCCGGCCGGATCGACGCCCCGCACCAGCCCATCGAGCCACGCCGCAGCCGTCGCCGCATCGAAGGCGCGCGTGAGGCGAATGTCGATGTGGCAGGTCGCCGAATCGGGCACCACGCTGAAGCCTTCGCCGCCGTCGAGATGCGTCACCGTGGCGGCTGGTCCGAACGGAAAGTCGGCATCGGGCTCGGACGGCGGGGCTGCCTGCGCCACGCCGAGCGTGAAGGCCGCCGCTTTGTCGAGCGCGTTGACGCCGGTCCGCTCGATCGCGCCGGAATGCGCGGCCTTGCCGGCGAACCGCACCTTGGCGCGCAGGAAGCCGCGGCTGCCGACCACGATGGCGTCGTTGCCGGGATAGCCCAGGCTCACCGCGTCGGGCGGCCGCGCCAGGTCGGCGAGATAGGCGCGCACACCGCCGAAGCGGCCGGTGTGCTCGTCGGCGTCGAACAGCACATGCAAGGTGCCGCGGCGCAGCCCGTCGTGGGCGATCTGGCGGGCGACATGAGCGAGAATGGCCACGCCCGATTTGGAATCGGCCGCGCCGCGGCCGAACAATCGGCCATCACGCAGGGCGGCGGAGAACGGCGGCGCGTGCCACTGGCCGGCATCGCCCGCCGGCGCGGTGTCGATGCAGGCATCGAGGCAAAGCGTCGGGCCGGATGCCGCGCCCGCGATCTCGACCAGCACGGCCAAGGCCTGGCCCCCGGCATCGGCCAGCAGACGCGCCGGCACGCCCTGCTCGACGAACCAGCCATGGATCAGGCGCAGCACCGGTTCGGGCAGATCGATGCCGCCGCACGATGGCGTGGCGACCAATCGCTGCGCCAGCCGGACGATGCTGTCGAGCGAGGCAGCCGGGCGTCCGGCAGCCATGCCTAATCCGCGGCCTGCCTCTGCGCCGTGCGGTCCGGCGTCAGGCTGTAGGTGGTGAAGCGCCGGTTGAGCGCCGGCATCGGGCAGGCGTCGAGCCGGCCCTCGCCCGGCCGCATCAGGATCATGGCGGCGGTCGCGGTCACGACGCCGCGGGTGTTGGGTCGCGGCGGCCGGCATACCGACCATGGCGCGTTCCAGTCGTCGAAGAAGGCGGCGCGGAAATCGTCGAGCGTGAGCGCGCCGCGCTTGGGCGCGAGCTGCTCGCGCACCCGCTTGTCGCGGTAGATCGAGCACGGCGTCTCGGCAAGCCCGGTGTCCCTGACCTTGGCGCGGGCCGAGGGCGCGATCCAGTGGTTGGCGTGGACGTACAGGCCTTGCTCCGGTTGCAGCCAAAATGTCTCGTCGGGCGCGCATTCGAAGCCGAAGGCCTCGCCGCCGCCGCCGGCCGGTGCGTGACTGACCGCCATGTGGTTGGAGCCGAGCTTGGGCGTGGCGACGATGGTCTGCACCGCCTGGGCGAGGCGAGCGCTTTCCAGCACCTTGCGGCGGATGAAGGGCAGCGGCACGCCCGGCCCGCAGCGATAGTCGCGGTCACACTCCAGGGCGTTGGCGGTGAGCCCAATGCCGGCCGAGTTCAAGCCCGAGCGGGCAAGCCCGCCCGCCTCGGTGAAGGTCAGGATGTCGGGCCCGTCGTCGCGGCGGATGCGCAGCACCACGCCGGTTTCGGCGCATTCGGCGCGCCAATCCCAGTTCTGGCCGTGCAGCAGCGCGCCATCGGCGCTGGCCTCGGGCAGCGCCAGCGCCGCCGTGCAGCCGTCGGGCATCTGCCGCGTCGCCCGCTGCTGGCGCGCCGCCGCCACCAGCTCGGTGCGGGCGTTCATCAGCACCACGGCGGCGAACGGCTGATCGGCGCCTTCGGCGATGCCGCGCATCTCCTCGACGTAGGTTGGATCGAACGTGTCGATCGTCGGCACCAGCGCCTCGGCGCGGCGTTCCAGCTCGGGCCAATCGACGCCGCTTTTCAGCAGCGACTCGGCATACATCCTGGCGCCGCGCCGCAGGCGATCGGCCGCCGCCTTGCCGTGCAGGCGGCCACGCTCGCGCGGGCTGCCCGACAGGTCGATCAACGGGAACGGCGCGTAGTCGGTCATGGTTGGCCCCTAGGGATGGCCGAGCAGGGCGTGGCGGAAACGGTCCTTCAGATGCGCGCCGTCCTGCGGCGGCATGACGAACTCGAGCTTCTCGACCATCACCTTGACCAGGCGGAAGATCGGACCCTTCTTGCCGCGGGCGTCGCGGACGAGCTGAGCGACCTCGGCGGCATCGCGCACCGTGCCGACATCGGCGATGCCGCAGCCCTTGGCGATCAGCGCGAGGTCGGCGCCGGCGCCGGAGTCGGTCGGGCCGTTGTTGCGCGGGCTGGTGTGCGAGGCCTGGTTGCCGGTCTCGCCGAACTTCTCGTTGTCGAGCACGACGATCGCCAGATTGTCGGGTTGCTGCGCCGCCACGGTGGCGAGTGAGCCGAGGCTCATCAGCATGTCGGCATCGCCGGTGATCACCAGCACGCGCTTGGTCGGCTGCGCGATAGCCAACCCCAGGCCCATGCAGACCGGCGCGCCCATGGCGCCCCACAGCGGCATGTTGAGCGGCCGATCGCCGGATTCGGTGACGTCCCAGTTGGGCGAACCCAGGCCGGCGATCACCAGCAGATTGTCGTCGGCGCCGTCGAGCAGCTGTTTCACCAGCGGCCGGCGCTGCAGCGTTGGTTTGCTCATTTGGCGGTCTTCTTTCCGAAATCCTTTATGCCGATCAGCTTCTGGCGCAGCAGCACGGCGACCGCCTGGCCGCCGTTGAAGGCGGTGCGCGCCGCTGCGTCGACCGTCGCCCTCACGTCTTCGGCGCGCTCGACCGGGTAGAGCAGCAAGCCCATGGCCTCGAGAACCTTGGGCGTGCCCTGGCCCATCGGATACTGCCAGGAATTGAATTCGCCATAGTCGCCGCGCATGGTGATTAGCGTCAGGAACGGAAAGCGCAGCGTCTTGGTGAGCCCCATCATGTTGATGGTGTTGCCGACGCCCGAGCTTTGCATCAGCAGCGCCGAGCGTTGACCGCCCAGCCAGGCGCCGGCGGCCAGCGCCACGCCTTCCTCCTCGGTGGTGAGCGCCAGCGTGCGGATCGCGTTGGAGCGCTGGCAGTGCTCGATCAGCCGGGCATGGCCGGCGTCGGGCACGTGATAGACCTGCTTGATGTCGTGATCCTGGAAGACCCGGAAAATGTGGTCGCGCCAGTCGGCGCCCAATCCTGTGTTACTCGTCTCGGCGTTCATGTCTTCCCTGTCAAAACGGCTTCAGCACCACGAGGAACACGATAGCGATCATCAGCAGCGTCGGCACCTCGTTCCACCAGCGATAATAGCTGGCAGGCCGGGTGTTTTGGTCTGCCTCGAAGTCCTTGCGCCAGCGTGCGTAGATGTGATGGACGGCGGTGAGGCCGACGACCAGCACGAATTTCGCCTGCCACCAGCCGACATGCCACCAGTCGCCTCGCCAGGCGAGCAGCAGGCCGAACGCCCAAACCAGGATCATCGCCGGGTTCATGATGCCGCGCAGCAGGCGGCGCTCCATGACCTTGAAGGTCTCGCTCTGCTTGGAGCCGCGCTCGGTGTCGGCGTGGTAGACGAACAGCCGCGGCAGGTAGAGCAGGCCCGCCATCCAGGCGATGACGGCGATGATGTGCAGCGCCTTCAGTACCTCATAGAGCATCGCGCACCAGCCTCGCGAGACCCGCGATGAACAAGGGATGCGTGCCGACCGTCGGCACGCGGACGTAGGCGGGGACACCGGCCCTTTCAGCCAGGTGTCGATATTCGATGTCGAGCTCGACCAGAGTCTCGGAATGCTCCGACACGAACGACAGGGGATAGAGCACGACCGCGACCTTGTCGGCGCCGGCGCGGGCGATCTCGGCATCGGTCGAGGGGCCGATCCATTTCAGCGGACCGACGCGGCTTTGATAGCAGACCGACCAATCGAGTCCGCCGAGCGACTCGGCGATCGCCTTGGCCGTCCGCTCGACCTGGCTTTGGTAAGGGTCGCCCGCCCTGATCACCCGCTCGGGCAGGCCATGGGCGGAGAACAGCAGCCGCCTGGGTCCGGCGCCGGCCTGGGCGAGGCCTTCCTCGACCAGCGCCACGGACGCCGCGATGAAGCCAGGGTCGGTCGGGTAGTCCTTCACGACCTCGGTCGGCGCCTCGAAGCGCGCGAGATCGTTCCAGGCCTTGAACGACGAGGCCGTGGTCGCGGTCGAGAACTGCGGATAGAGCGGCAGCAGCACGATGCGGTCGGGCGCGAAGCGTTCGACCGATCGCACCACCGCCTCGGTCATCGGATGCCAGTAGCGCATGCAGACATAGCCGCGCCATTCGTGGCCCTCGCCGGCCGCGCCCAAAGCCGCTTCAAGGGCGCGCGCCTGCGCTTCGGTCTGGCCGAGGATGGGCGAGCTGCCGCCGATCTGTTCGTAGATTCCCCGCGCCTTGGGCGCGCGCCGGCCGGCGATGAAACGCGCCAGCGGTCCACGGATCAACGACGGCACGCGCAGGATCGCCGGATCGCTGAACAGGTTGCGCAGGAAAGGCTGCACCGCCTCAAGCGAATCGGGCCCACCCAGGTTGAACAGGATGACGGCGATCTTCACGACGGCTTCCAGTTGCGCACGATCTCGACCAGTTGCGCGACGTGGTCGGGCGGGGTCTGCGGCACGACGCCGTGACCGAGATTGAAGACGAAGGAGCCGTGGCCGAGCTTGTCGAGGATGCGCGTTGCCTCACGTTCGAGCGCCGCACCGCCGGTGACCAGCATGATGGGATCGAGATTGCCCTGGATGCAGATATGCGGCTGCAGCTCGCGTGCCGCCCAATGGGCGCCGATGCCGGTATCGATCGACAAGGCGGCAAAAGCATCGCTGCGGCGATACATCAAAGCGGCCGGGCCGACGGCGCGCGGGAAGGCGATGATCGGCGTCTTGGGATGGCGAGCGTGAACGGCATGGGCAATGCGCACCATCGGGTCGAGCGACCAACTGAAAAGCTGCTGTTCGGGCAGCACGCCGGCCCACGAATCGAAAAGCTGCACGGCGTCGGCGCCGGCTTCGATCTGATTGACCAGATGGTCGATCACGGCATCGACCAGAAGGTCGATCAGCAGCCCGAAGGAATCGGGATGGCGATAGGCCCAGCTCTTCACCTTGGCGAACTCGCGGCTGCCGCCGCCTTCGATCATGTAGCAGGCCAGGGTGAACGGCGCGCCGGCAAAGCCCAGCAGAGCCGTCGCCGCCGGTAGCGCCGACCGCGCTTGGCGGATCGCCTGGTAGACGGCGGCCAGCCGCTCGGGCAACCGGGCTCGCGACAGCTTGCCGAAATCGGCCGGATCGGCGAGCGCCTCGAGCTTCGGCCCTTCGCCTTCCTCGAACCAGACTTTCTGGCCGAGCGCGTCCGGCACCACCAGGATGTCGGAAAAGATGATCGCGGCATCGAGTCCGAAGCGCCGTATCGGCTGCAGTGTGACCTCGACCGCCTTGTCCGGCGTGTAGCAGAATTCGAGAAACGACTTGGTCGTGGCACGAACCGCGCGATACTCAGGCAGGTAACGGCCTGCCTGACGCATCAGCCAGATCGGCGGTGTCGGCAATCGCGTCCCGCCCAAGGCTTTCAGGAACTTGGCGTCGCTCAAACGATCATCCTCATGTCCTCCTCTTACCTCATTCATCTTAGGTAGTAGGAGTCGTTGAGGGTGTGGCACATGGGGATGCGCCCTATTGAGGGCTCGTCCCCAAGGCGTTGTGGATGGGCTTTTGCCGGTTTCATGGGCTTTTGTCGGCGGATTCCCGATTCGCAGATCCTTCGCGCGAAACTTTCCGCAGGGGACGGCAGGTGGCATGGCAATCGGGAGTCGGGTTCTGAATCGGCGGCCGCGGGTACTTTCATCGTGCTGTCCCCGTTTTGCCGTCGCCAATCCCGCATTTCTCCCCGGATCGCTGTGAGGTAAACAAGGGTCGTGGCCAACCGCAATTTTCATGTCCACCTGGTGTCGGACTCGACCGGCGAGACGGTGTCGAGCGTGGCCCGCGCCTGCCTGGTGCAATATGAAGGCGTGTTCGTTCAGGAGCATGTCTGGTCTCTGGTGCGCACGCCCGGCCAGATGGAGAAGGTGATGCAAGCGGTCGAGCGCGACCGCGGCCCCGTCCTCTATACCCTGGTCGATCCCGACCTGCGCGACCTGGTGCGCGACCATTGCCGGCGGCTGCAACTGCCGTGCGTCGGCGTGCTCGATCAGGTGATGAGCGTGCTCGCAGTGCATTTCCATTCCAAGAGCGAACAATGGCCCGGCCGCCAGCATCAGCTCGACGAAGGCTACTTCGATCGCATCGACGCCATGCACTACACCCTGGCGCACGACGACGGCCAGTCGACGCACGACCTGGACGATGCCGATGTGGTGCTGGTCGGACCGTCGCGAACCTCCAAGACGCCGACCTGCGTCTACCTCGCCAATCGCGGCGTGCGGGCAGCCAACGTGCCGTTGGTTCCGGCGGTCAATCCGCCGCCTGAGTTGGAGCGCGCGACACGGCCGCTGATCGTCGGGCTGATCACCGATCC
>VGCQ01000228.1 GCA_016870055.1 Alphaproteobacteria bacterium
GCGGCGCTTTAGCCGCAAGCCGTCGGGGGCCAGCGCCATCGGCTCGGTCTCGACGCCCTCGCGGGCGAGCGCCGCCCGCGCCTCGTCGGGCGTCGCTTTCAGGCGATTGACGCGCAGATCGACCGGCGGCGGGGTGTCGAGCGCCGCCAGCTCACGGCCCCACGCCTCGCCATACGCTTCCTTCAGGTGCGGTGCGACCCACGCCTGCACGTTCAGCCGCACCCAGTCGGGCTGCTCGGGATGGGCGAGCGAATGGCCCTCGAGCTGGCGCAGGACGCGGTATTCGGCCTCGTCGAGCGGCGCAGGACGGTAGCGACCGCCGTCGAACAGAGCATCGAGGTCGGCGATGGTGCGGGCCTCGACCAGCAGGAGATCCGCGGCGACGACGGCGCGGCCCGTGAGGTCGGGCGCGCCGGCCCGCTCCAGCCACCAGCGCAATTGGCCCCAGCGGCGCAGGATCGACCAGACGCGCTCGGATACCGCGCGGCGATCGCCGCTGCCGATGAAGCGGCGGGCGCGGAAGAAGGCATTGGCGACCAAGTCGGCCGGCCGGTCGGCCTGGCTGACGATGCTGTCGAGAAGCTCTATGGTGGCGGCCACCCGCGCGCCCGGTGTCACGTCGATTTCCTTTCCGTCCTTGCCGCTACGATGAATAAGCCCGCCGCGCAACGGCCCTCCCCGCCCCGCCCCCGTCACCCTGCTGGTCGCGAATGGTTCCGGCGTTCGGTGCTGATGCTGTGCGCCGTTCTGATGGGGTTGTTCTCGCTGGAGTTCGCGGTGCGCGCCGCGGCCTGGGGCTATCTGTTCGCCTACCCCAATTTCGTGCTGACCGCGCGCACGACCTTGGCCGACGGCGATCGCGGCCGCTATGCGCACGATGCCGCGCTCGGCCACGTGCCGCGCGCCGGCCACAGCGCGCCCGGCGTCACCATCGAAGCCAACGGGCTGCGGCGCAGCGGCGAGGCGATCGCCGGCGCGCCGATCCTGGCGGTGGGTGATTCCTTCACCTTCGGCGATGAAGTCAGCGATGGCGAGACCTGGCCGGCGCAGCTGCAGCGCCTCACCGGCCGGCGGGTGCTGAACGGCGGCGTGAGCGGCTACGGCTTCGACCAGATCGTGCTGCGCGCCGAGCAGCTGGCGCAAATCTACAAGCCGACGGCGATCGTCGTGGCCTTCATCGCCGACGACATCAGGCGCACCGAGATGCGCCGGCTGTGGAGCGCCGACAAACCCTACTTCACCATCGAGGACGGCAAGCTCGAGCTGCGCGGCGTACCGGTGCCGCCGCGCGCTCCGGCCGCCAGCACGCTCAGCCCCTGGCAGTGGGTGGTGGGCTACTCCTATTTCTTCGACCTGCTGCTGCGGCAGCTCAACCTGCTGCACGACTGGTACGGCGATCATCAGCGCGTCCAGGCGCCGGGCACCGGCCAGCATCTCGCCTGCCTGCTGGCCGGCCGGCTGGCCGACCTGCAGCGGCAAAGCGGCGCGCGGGTCGTCGTGGTGGCCGAATACGATCCGGTGGTGTGGGACGATCCCGCCTTCGCCGCCGAGCAGCGGCGGCTGACCAGAGGCCTGCTCGACTGCGCGGCGCGCGCCGGGCTCGCCACGATCGACAGCTTCGACGCCCTGGCGGCGACCGGCCAGCCGCGCCGGCTCTACGTCACCTGGCACCTGAACGAGGCGGGCAACGGCCTGATCGCCCGCCTGGTGGCACAGGCGCTGCCGCGCGGGGCCGACTGACATGCTCGGACGGATCGTGCTCAGCGTCGTTTCGGTCGTGGTCGGCCTGCTGTTCCTCGAGCTCGGCCTGCGGCTGGTCGAGGGCGGCCCCAAGGCCCTGATGGAGTGGCCCAACTACGTTCGCGAGCAGCGCATCGCTAGCCGCAACCATAGCGGTGCCCGCGCCACGCCCGATCCAGTGCTGGGCTTCGTCGGCCTATCCAACTTCGCCTCGACCGATTTCAACTACGACGGCAGGGGATTTCGCGTGACACCAGCGCCGCGAGGCGCGACGCTGAAAGAGCCGCCGATCCTGGCGGTCGGCGGCTCTTTCACGCTGGGCGAGGAAGTCGCCGACCGCGAGACCTACCCGACCTACCTGCAAGCGCTGACCGGCCGGCGCGTCATCAATGCCGGCATGAGCGCCTACGGCGTCGACCAGATGGCCATGCGGGCGGAAATCGTGGCCAAGCAGGAGAAGCTCGCGGCGATCGTGCTGGGCTTCGGCGCCGACAATCTGCGGCGAAGCGAGATGAGCCGGGTGTGGGGGATCGAGAAGCCCTACTACCAGACGGTGGCGGGCGAGCTGGTGCTGCGCAACGTGCCGGTGCCGGCCTCGCCCGACCCGGCGACCACGCTCGATGTCTGGCAGCGCCTGTTCGGCCGCTCGATGCTGATCGATTTCGTGCTGAAGCGGCTGGGGTTCCAGTACGAGTGGTCGCTCGACCATGTCCGCGTGGCGCCGCGCGGCGAGGGAGCGAGACAGGCCTGCCTGCTGTTCAAGCGGCTGGCCGCCTTCAAGGTGCCGGTGGTGATCGTGGCCGAGTACGATCCCTACCTGTGGACCGATCCACCCTACATGCGCGAGCAGAAGCAGATCACCGATTCGGTCCTCGCCTGCGCCGAGCAGGTGGGCTTCGCCACGGTCGATCCGTTCGCGGCGATCGACCAGGCGATGCGCACGGTCGGGCGTGGGCTCTACTATCGGCCGGGCGAGCACTTCAGCCCGGCCGGCCATGAGATGATCGCGGGCCTGATCGCCGGGGCGCTGCGGCGGCTGGGCGTCTCGTGAGCGGCTTACGGGCGATGGCGGCGCGGCTGCTCGGCTGGGCGGGCCGCATCGGCGTCGACCCGCTCGACAGCGCCGAGAGCCGGCTGCAGAAGCAGCTCACGGTGGCGCTATGCGTCGGCACACTGCCTTTCACGATCGGCTGGAGCGCCATCTACCTCGCCGCCGGCGTGCCGGTCGCGGCGGCCATTCCGGCCTTCTACTCGCTGTTCACGCCGATCAACACCGCACTGTTCGCCTGGACGCGCAATCTCGCCGCTTACCGCTTCAGCCAGCTCCTGATCATCCTGATCCTGCCGTTCCTGGTGATGATGGCGCTGGGCGGCTTCCGGCAGTCGAGCGCGGTGATCCTGTGGGCGGCGCTCTGCCCATTGGGCTCGCTGCTGCTCGAGGAACGACGCAAGACGCTGACCTGGATCGTGGGCTTCGTGGGGCTGCTCGCGGTGGCCGCCATCGTCGAGCCGCATCTCGCGCCGGCGCCGCTGCCGGCCGATTTCGTCACCTGGTTCTTCGTGCTCAACCTCGGGACGGTGGTCGCCGTGGTGTTCGGCCTGCTGCTCTACTTCGTCGGCCAGCGCGACTACTTCCAGGAGCGCGCCGAGACGCTGCTGCTGAACATCCTGCCGCGCGAGATATCGGAGGCGCTGAAGGCCGGCCCGCGCACCATCGCCGAGCAGTACGACGAGGCGAGCATCCTGTTCGCCGACGTGGCCGAGTTCACGCCGATGGCAGCCGGCATGACGCCGCTCGGCCTGGTCGAGCTGTTGAACGAGGTCTTCCAGTGCTTCGACACGCTGGTCGAGAAATACGACCTGGAGAAGATCAAGACGATCGGCGACTGCTATATGGTGGCGGCGGGCGTACCGCGGCGGCGCGCCGACCATGCCGAGGCACTGGTCGACCTCGCGCTCGACATGCAGGCGGCGGTGGCGGCGCGGGACTTCGGCGGCCGCAAGCTCGTCTTCCGCATCGGCATCAACTCCGGGCCGGTGGTGGCGGGCGTGATCGGCCGCAAGAAATTCATCTACGACCTGTGGGGCGAGGCAGTGAACATGGCGAGCCGCATGGAATCGCACGGCCAGCGCGGCGCCATCCAGATCACCGACCGCACCTGGCGGCTGATCGCCGACCGCTTCGTCTGCGCCCCAGGCGGCACGGTCGACGTCAAGGGCGCCGGCCCGACGCCGGTCTGGCACGTGGTCGGTCGAGAGTGACGGGCCGGGAGCGCGTGGCGCGCCGTCACATACCGCCGCGGTAGTTGGGGGCTTCGCGCATGATCTCGACGTCGTGGACGTGGCTTTCGCGCAGGCCCGAGCCGGTGATGCGCAGGAACTGGCAGTTGGTCTGCATGGTCCTGATGGTGCCGTTGCCGGTGTAGCCCATGGCAGCGCGCAGGCCGCCGACCAGCTGGTGGATGATGTTGCCGACCGGGCCCTTGTAGGGCACGCGACCCTCGATGCCCTCGGGGACGAGCTTCAGCGCGCTCTGCACCTCGGCCTGGAAGTAGCGGTCGGCCGAGCCGCGCGCCATGGCGCCGAGCGAGCCCATGCCGCGATAGGATTTGTAGGAGCGGCCCTGGTAGAGCAACACCTCGCCCGGCGCCTCGTCGGTGCCGGCAAGCAGCGAGCCGATCATCGCGCAGTCGGCGCCGGCGGCGATCGCCTTGGCGAGGTCGCCGGAATATTTGATGCCGCCGTCGCCGATCGCCGGCACGCCGGCGGCATGGCAGACCTCGGCCGCCTCGAGGATGGCGGTGAGCTGCGGCACGCCGACCCCCGCCACCATGCGGGTGGTGCAGATCGAGCCCGGGCCGATACCGATCTTGACGGCGTCGGCGCCGGCATCGATCAGCGCCCTGGCGCCCTCGGCGGTGGCGACGTTGCCCGCCATCACCTGGGTGTAGTTGCTGAGCTTCTTCACCCGCGCCACAGCGTCGAGCACGCCCTTGGAGTGGCCATGCGCGGTGTCGACCACGATCACGTCGACGTCGGCCTCGATCAGGAGCTGGGCGCGGCGCAGCCCGTCCTCGCCGACGCCGGTGGCAGCGGCGGTGCGCAGGCGGCCCTTCTCGTCCTTGGCGGCGTGCGGGAACTTGTTGGCCTTCTCGATGTCCTTGACGGTGATCAGGCCAATGCAGCGATAGTCGCCATCGACCACCAGCAGCTTCTCGATGCGGTATTGGTGCAACAGCTGCTTGGCCTCGTCGGTCGAGGCGCCCTCGCGCACCGTGACCAGACGGTCCTTGGTCATCAGCGCGCTGACCGGCGTCCGCTCGTCGGTGGCGAAGCGCACGTCGCGATTGGTCAGGATGCCGACCAGCCGGGCGTCGCGCTCGACCACCGGAATGCCCGATATGCCGTGCTGGGTCATCAGGGCCAACGCATCGGCCAAGGTCTGGTCGGGGCGGATGGTGACGGGGTTCACCACCATGCCCGATTCGAATTTCTTGACCTTGCGCACCTCGTTGGCCTGGGCCTCGGCGTCGAGATTCTTGTGGATCACGCCGATGCCGCCGGCCTGCGCCATGGCGATCGCCATCGGCGCCTCGGTGACGGTGTCCATGGCGGCCGACATCAGCGGGATGCCGAGCTCGATGGTGCGCGTCAGCCGCGTGCGCGTGTCGGTCTGGGTGGGCAGGACGGCAGAAGCCGCAGGTTTCAGGAGGACGTCATCGAAGGTGAGCGCTTCCTGAATCTGCATGCCAACCTCCATCGCCGGATAGCGGGTTGGCGGCGCCTTATACACTATGGGTGGCGCAAGCCAAGCGATTCGTCGTCGGTCGGGCTCGATTGAAACACGCACCCCCGGAGCGGTGCGCTCCCGGCAATGAACTAACCGCGAAACCCGGTGGCCACGACATACATCTCGGCTGAATCGGCGCGGCTGGCCTCGGGCTTGACGTGCCGAACCTTGGCAAAGTCGCGCTTGAGCTGCTCGAGCAAGGTTCGCTCGGTGCCGCCACGCAGCACCTTGGCGACGAAGCTGCCGCCCGGCTTCAGCACCTGGCGGGCAAAATCGTGCGCCGCCTCGGCCAGCGCCATGATGCGCAGGTGGTCGACCCTAGTGTCGCCGGTCGCGGCGGCCGCCATGTCGCTCAGCACCACGTCGGCCGGACCGCCCAGCGCCGCCTGCAAGAGCGCCGGCGCATCGTCGTCGTAGAAATCCTTGGCGAGCAGGACGGCGCCGACGATCGGCTCGATCGGCGTGAGGTCGATGCCGAGCACGACGCCGCCGGCCTGGGCGGGCCGCGCGCGCTCGACCGCGACCTGGGTCCAGCCGCCGGGTGCCGCGCCTAGATCGACGACGCGCGCGCCGGGCTTCAGGAAGCGGAACTGGTCGTCGAGCTGCAGGAGCTTGAAGGCGGCGCGCGAGCGGTAGCCGCGCTTCTTCGCCTCGGCGACGTAGGGATCGTTGAGCTGGCGCTGCAGCCAGCGCTGCGAGGACACGGTGCGGCCGCGCGCCGTCTTGAGCCGCACGCTTGCCCGCCGCCCGCTCGGCCGGCTGGACTTACTCGTCACGGCAGAAGAACGGATCGGCCTCGCGGTCGGCGCGGCGCATCAGGTCCATCAGCACGCCCTCGCGCAGGCCGCGGTCGGCGACCCGCACCATCGGCGTCTGCCATTGCCGGCACACCGCCTCGAGGATGGCGCCGCCGGCCAATGCGAGATCGGCCCGCTCGGTGCCGATGCACGGCATGCCGGTGAGCTCGGCCACCGACATCTCGGAGAGCTGATCGCAAATGCGCAGGATATGCTCGCGACCGATGCGCGAGCCGTCGACCAGGGTGCGGTTGTAGCGCTTGAGGCCCATATGGTGGGCGCTCACCGTGGTCACCGTGCCCGACGCGCCGACCATCTGGACGTCGCCGCGGGCGATCGCGCCGCCGATGCCGTGCCTGGCGCAGAACGGCCGCAGGTCGACGCGGATACGCTCGACCATGTCGTCGTAGCAGGCGCGCGTGGCGCGCTGCTCGCGCGGCAGGCCGCTGACACAGGCTTCGGTCAGCGTGACGACGCCCCACGGCACCGAGGTCATGTCGAGCAGCTCGGTCGCCACGCCGCCGAAGCAGTTGGCGCGCTGGGTGACGCGGATCCAGCTCACTTCGGTCGAGCCGCCGCCGATGTCGATCAGCAGCGCGAAGGGAATCTCGGGGTCGAGCAGGTTCTCGCAGCTCGCGAGCGCGAGCCGCGCCTCCTCGGCCGGTGGAATGACCTCGAAGTCGAGCCCGGTGCGTTGCTTGACCAGGGCGAGGAAGTCGTCGCCGTTGCCGGCGCGCCGGCAGGCCTCGGTGGCGATGTTGCGGGCGCGACTGACCCTATGCCGCTGCATTTTGGCGGCGCAGACCGACAGCGCATGCACTGTGCGCTCGATCGCCTCGCCGCACAGCGATCCGTTCAGCGCCACGCCCTCGCCCAGCCGGACCGGCCGGGAGTAGGTGTCGATCACCTCGTAACCCTCGATCGAGGCCCGGGCCACCAGGAGGCGGCAGTTGTTGGTGCCGAGATCGATGGCCGAAAAGGTGTGCGCAAAACGCCCGCTGTGCCAGCCTCCCTTGTTCGCCGCGTGGGGCGTGGTTTCCCCGGCCATTGGCAACTCTTTCGTTGCATCGATGGTAACCCACGCGGCGGGCCGGAGCGAGCGTTTCGGCGGCGCTTGCCAAGCCCGCCCACGGTGGCTAAATCCAGCCGCCTGAGCGCCCGTTGGGGGATAGTTTAACGGTAGAACAACCGGCTCTGACCCGGTTAGTCTAGGTTCGAATCCTGGTCCCCCAGCCAAATCTCACTTTTGCCCGAATTGGCCATTGTCACCGCCTCTTGGCGGGCCGCTATGGCGGTGGTTTCCGCCAACAGATCAAAGGGTTGGCGGAAGGTGGCGGTCATCTCGCCGTCCGCCCAGGAGCAGTTCGATAGTACGAAGTTGAGCAGGCGGCGTTTCTGGCGCGGT
>VGCQ01000229.1 GCA_016870055.1 Alphaproteobacteria bacterium
TCTTACCCGTTTGCTGTTCGAGCCACCTCGACGCAAGCGCAAACGAAGGGCATTCCCATGCTTCGTCATAAGTTAGCGCCTATGAGGTCCGCGCTCCCCTGAAGGAGATGTTCATGCACCTTGGCGCTTCACTTCCCGTCGGCGATGTCGGCACCGGCCCCACCCCGATGCGCGACTATGCCCAGGCTGCCGAAGGGCTGGGCTTCGACTATGTGCTCGCCCCCGACCACGTGCTGGGCGGCAATCCCAATGTCGACTATGGCGGCAGGCGCGTCGGCACCACGGCCACCGCCTATCACGACCCTTTTGTGCTGTTCGCCTTCCTGGCGGGCGTCACCAAGAAGTTGGGCTTCGCCTCCGGCGTGATCATTCTGGCGCAGCGCCAGGCGGCGCTGGTCGCCAAGCAGGCGGCCTGCCTCGACGCCCTGTGCGAGGGCCGCTTTCGGCTGGGCATCGGCGTCGGCTGGAACGAGATCGAATTCCAGGGCCTCGGCATGGACTTCAGCACTCGCGGCAAGCGTTCGGCCGAGCAGGTGCGCTTCATGCAGGCGCTGTGGGCCGAGCCCAGCATCACCTTCAAGGGCGAGTTCCATCAGCTCGACGACGGCGGCATCAACCCCCGGCCCAAGGCGGGCCGCGTGCCGATCTGGTTCGGCGGTCATGCCGAGGCGACCTTCAAGCGTGCCGCCAAGTACGGCGATGGCTTCATGCCGTTGCAGTATCCGGCGGGCGACGACGCCCTGAAGGCGTTCGCCAAGCTGCGCGGCTTGATCGAGGCCGAGGGCCGCGATCCCGCCGCGGTCGGGTTGGAGGTCTGGGTGTCGCCCGGCAAGGGCACGCCCGACGACTGGCGCAAGGAGATCGGCTTTTGGAAAAAGGCCGGCGTGACGCATGTCACCGTCCACACGACCTATGTCAGCAATCACCACAAGCGCATCGCCGGCAAGAGCTACGCCGACCATCTCGACGCCATCACCCGCTACCGCGCTACGGTCGCGGACCTTCTGTAGTTTTGCCGGACCGCGGGCCGCCGGTCCGCTCGAGGATCGGGCAAGATGCCCGCGCTCCCAGCAGAGAGGCCCCATGACCATCGCTCTCACCGTCAACGGCCAGTCGCGTACGGTCGAGGCGCCGCCCGCCGCGACCCTGCTCGACGTCCTGCGCAACCAGCTCGGCCTGATGGGCACGCGCTACGGCTGCGGCCTCGAGCAGTGCGGCTGCTGCATGGTGCTGGTCGACGGCGAACCCGCCTATGCCTGCACGCGCGAGGCCGGCAGCGTCGCCGGCCGTGCCGTCACCACCGTCGAAGGGCTGGGCACTGCCGAGCGGCCGCATCCCGTGCAGCAGGCTTTCCTCGACGAGCAGGCCGGTCAGTGCGGCTACTGTCTCAGCGGCATCGTGATGTCGACCAAGGCGCTGCTCGACCGCAACCCCGACCCGAGCCGCGCCGAGATCGTGGCCGCCCTCGACAAGCATCTTTGCCGCTGCGGTGCGCATCAACGCATTCTGCGTGCCGTCGAGCGTGCCGCCACCGCGTTGCGTGGCGGGAGGCCGGCATGAACGCGCCGGTGCTTCCGCAAAGCCTGGTCGACAATCCACGGCTCGACCGCTGGATCGCCTTCCTGCCCGATCGCACGGTGCGCATCGCCACCGGTAAGGTCGAGATGGGCCAGGGCGTGGTCACCGCCATCGGCCAGATCGCGGCCGACGAGCTCGACATGCCGCTCGATCGCGTCGTCGTGCTGTCGGGCGACACCGTCACGGGACCCGACGAGCAGTACACGACCTCCTCGCTGTCGGTCGAGATGTCGGGCGGGTCGGTGCGCCTGGTCTGCGCCGAGGTCCGCGCCAAGGCGTTGGAGCGCGCCGCCCTCCGCCTCAACTGCAGCCGCGACGATCTCAGCGTCGTCGACGGCGCTTTCCGACAGAACGGCCAGCCGACCGGCCAGGACTACTGGACCGTCGCGGCCGAGATCGACCTGGCG
The DNA here is from genome assembly GCA_016870055.1 of Alphaproteobacteria bacterium. Lineage (GTDB taxonomy): Bacteria > Pseudomonadota > Alphaproteobacteria > Reyranellales > Reyranellaceae > Reyranella. Next base: position 1,986 of record VGCQ01000229.1, read on the forward strand.
CAAGCCGTCACCGGCAACGCGCCAACCAAACCTTCGGCCTCTTACCGTGTCGTCGGCCAAAGCGTGCCGCGCATCGACCTGCCGGCCAAGCTCACCGGCGCGGCTTTCGTGCACGATGAGTTGCCGGCCGACGTCCTGCATGCCCGTACGCTCCGTCAGCCCTGCCGTGGCGCCGTGCTGGCTTCGCTCGACGAGGCGGCGATTCGCCGGGCCGCGAAAGGCGAGCTGCAGATCGTCCGCGAGGCCAATTTCGTGGCCTTCGTCAGTCCGACCGAGAGCGTCGCTCAGGCCGCGGCGGCGGCGGCACCGGCGCAGGCGAGGTGGGCCAATGTCCGCCGCATCGAACCGGCCGAACAGGAGGCCGCCTGGCTCAGGGGCCAACCGAGCGACGATCGTCGCATCGGCGGTTGGCCAGCGCCGACCTCACCGCCCAGGCGACCGGCCGGGATCACCGTCTCGCGGCCTTACGTCGCCCATGCCTCGATGGCGCCGTCCTGTGCGCTGGCGCGGTTCCACGACGGCCATCTCACCGTGCGTTCGCACGGCCAGGGGATGCACCCCTTGCGCAAGAACCTCGCGACGGTGCTCGGCCTGCCGGCCGAGGCGATCACCGCGCAGCATCTGCATGGCGCGGGCTGCTATGGCCACAACGGCGCCGACGATGCCGCGCTCGACGCCGCCCTGGTCGCGCGGCGCCTGCCCGGCCGCTGGATCCGCCTGCAATGGCGGCGCGAGGAGGAGTTCGGCTTCGAGCCCGTGGGGCCGGCCATGCTGGTGACCCTGCAGGTCGACCTCGACGAGCGCGGCCGGCCGGCCGACTGGACGACCGAGATCTGGAGCGCCACCCATGTCCAGCGGCCGGGCAACAGCACTGGCTGGCTGCTCGCCTCCGAGGCGCTGGCCGAGCCGCCGCCCGAAGTCGCGCCGTTCGATCCGCCGGAAGCGCGCGGCGGCGGCGGTACGCGCAACGCCGTGCCGCTCTACGACGTGCCGGCCCATCGCATCCTGCATCACCTGGTGCTGCGGCCGCCGGTGCGCACCTCGGCGCTGCGCGGGTTGGGCGCGCTGCCCAACGTCTTCGCCATCGAATCGCTGATCGACGATCTTGCGGCGCGTGTCGGTGAGGATCCGGTCGCCTATCGCCTTTCGATCCTGTCCGAGCCGCGCGCCCGCCGGTTGATCGAGCTGGTCGCCCAGCGCGCCGACTGGCCGGCGCGTGGCCCGGCCGGTACCGGCAAGGGGCTCGGGCTCGGCTTCGCGCGCTACAAGAACCGCGCCGCTTATGCCGCCGTCGTCGCGGCGGTGACGGTGCAGGAGACGGTCACGGTCGATCGCGTGTGGTGCGTCGCCGATGCCGGCCTCGTGGTCAATCCCGACGGCGCGCGCAATCAGCTCGAAGGCGGCATCGTGCAGGCCGTGAGCTGGACCTTGAAGGAGCAGGTCAGGCTCGACGGGCAAGGCGTCGCCTCGCTCGACTGGCAGAGCTATCCCATCCTGCGCTTCAGCGAGGTGCCCGAGATGCAGGTCGAGTTCGTCGCCGGCGCCGGCAACCCCTCGCTCGGCGTCGGCGAATGCACCGTCGGGCCCACGGCGGCGGCGATCGGCAATGCCGTCGCCCATGCGCTCGGCACGCGCCTGCACGACATGCCGCTCAGCCGCGAGCGCATCATGGCGGCGCTGCTGAAGAGCTGACGGTCTGGCGCTCTCGGCGCAGGCACTCGGTTGGCGCGAGCTGCTGTCGGAAGACATGGATCACGGCCGGCGCATCGACGGCCTGCCGATCGTCGACCCGTTCCGCTGACGAGTCCCTAAGCTGCCGCCTGCGCCGCCGTCGGCCCGTCGCCGGCGAGCGTCGTGCGGCGCATGTCGCGTGCTTCCTCGGCCGGGAACGGCCGGGCGCGGTGCATGGTCTGGCGGTTGTCCCACATCACGAGGTCGCCCAGCCGCCACTGATGGGCATGGACGAACTGGCGCTGCGTGGCGTGCTCGACCAGGTCGCGCAGGAAGGCGCGCGCCTCGGGGATCGGCCAGCCGACGATGCTGCCGGCGTGGCTCGAGAGATAGAGCGACTTGCGGCCGGTGACCGGATGGGTGCGCACCAGCGACTGGCGCACCGGCCGGAAGCGCTGGCGCTCCTGGTCGGTGAAATCGGTAAAGCCGATCTGCTGGCGCGAGAACATCTGCGAGTGCTCGCACACCAGTCCCTCGACCTCGCGCTTGGTGTCCTCGTCGAGCGCGTCATAGGCCGCGCGCATGTCGGCGAACTCGGTGTTGCCGCCTTTCGACGGCAGGCCGACGGCATGCAGCAGCGAGTACTTGGCCGGCACGATCTTGAACGACGAATCCGAGTGCCACAGCCGGTTGCCGATGCCGAACAGCCGGCGGCGGTCGTCGCGCGCGAACGGCTTGTCGTGCTGGTCGAGGTTGGAGACGTCGGCGAAGGTGGTTGGCAGGCGATATTCGCTGGCCGCCCGCAGGCTGGTGCCGATCGCCTGCTCGATCTCGCCCAGGCTCCGCGTGAAGGCAAGCTGCTGGGCGTCGTCGATGTTCTGGTCGTGGAACACCAGCACGGCATATTTGTCCATGCCGGCATGGATCGCCGCCACCTGGTCGGGTTCGAGCGGCCGGCGCATGTCGACGCCTGCGACCTCGCCTGCAAAGCAAGGTCCGATCTGGCGGATGGCGACGGTCATCGACCGTCCTCTCCGGGAGGCATCCTCACCGCAACGGCGAGAACGCCGCGGGCGCCGCAAAGATGCTCTCCTGCTTCAGCAAGGTCACACCCTCGGGCCTGGGCGGCGGCCACAGGCCGGGCTTCATCGCCTGGGCGCGGCGCGTCTCGCGGTCGGCCATGTTCTTGTAGGCCCAGACATGGACCCATTGGTTGAGCGCGCCGATGTCGCTGAAGCCCGCGAAGATCAACGGCGAGATCGCCGAGCGCGCCTTCACCAGCGGCGCCCAGGCTTCCATCACCTTGGGGATGGCGCCCGGATTGTAGGTGTAGGTGCGGAATTCGTAGATCGTGCCGTGCTCGGCCGGCTGGAAGTTGGGCGAGAACGGCGCGGGATGCAGGATCTTGCTTTCCATCTCCACGATGTTGTCGGCGATCTTGGGCGGCCATATGCCGGCTCTCAGCGCCTCGGCGCGGATGCGATCGCGCTCGCCGATATTGTCGTACGGCCAGATATGGATGATCTGGTTCAGGGTGCCGACCTCGGTGTGCCAGAAGCCGGCCAGCGGCGAGAGCTTGGCCCGCGCCGGCAGCGCCGCGCCGAACAGCTCCTCGACCTTGGGAATGCTGCCGGGCTTCATCAGATAGGTGCGCATTTCGAAGATCATGACTCTCTCCAATGTTGCTGGTTCATCTCGTGTGTCGCCGCCCGTGGCGCGGCGAGGAAAGCCCGCTACTCCGCCGCCGCGGCGCGTGTCGGGCGGAAGGCCGGCATCACTTCCCTGGCGAAGCGCTCGAGCTGGTCCAACGTCACGGCGAGCGGCGTGCCGAGCGCCAGGCTGCAGCTCACGCGGTCGAGGCCGGGATAGCGCCGCTCGACGGCCTTCAACTGCTCGATGATGTCGGACGGCGTGCCGGCGAGGAAGCCGCCCGCCTTCACCGCATCCTCGATGCGCGGCAGCTTGGTGCCGGGTACCAGCTTGGGATCGCGCATGGCAGCGATCTGCTGGTCGCTGATGGCGCGCACCAGCCGCAGCTCGCCGAACATCTTCATGTTCTCTTCGTAGTATTTCGCCGCCTCGCGCATCGCCGCCTCGCGGCTCTCGGCGATGAAGAACTGGAAGCCGAGCGACAGCCGCTCGCCCAGCTGCAGCTCGATGCCGCGCCGGGCGTAGGCGGCGCGGAACTCGGTCATGTGGCGGTCGACCGCACCGCCCTCGGCCGAGCCGCCACCGATCACGCCGCACATGCCGTGCTTGGCCATGAAGTCGAAGGCGCGCGTCGAGCCGCTCTGGATCGGCTGCCAGCACTCGACCGGCAAGCGCGCCGGCCGCGGCACCAGCGTCAGGTCCTTCAGGGTGTAGCCGCGATAGGGCACCGCCGGCGGAATGGTGTAGAAGCGGCCGTGGTGGCTGAAGCGTTCCTCGTTGAACGCCTTGAAGATCACGTCGACCCCTTCCTCGAACATCTCGCGGTTGGCCGCCTGGTCGATCAGGGGCGCGCCGAAGCTCTCGACCTCGCGCGTGTGATAGCCGCGCGCCACGCCGAAGATCACCCGCCCGCCGGTCAGGATGTCGGCCATGGCGTAGTCTTCGGCGAGCCTGAGCGGATGCCACATCGGCACGACATTGAAGCCGCAGCCGATCCGGATGTTCCTGGTCAGGCCCGCGATGTGCATCGCCATCATCAGGAGATTGGGAATGCACTCGGTGCCTTCGGGCTGGAAATGATGCTCGGCCATCCAGAACGTGTCGTAGCCCAGCCCGTCCATGGTCTTGGCATAGGCCACCGCCTTGTGCAGCGCGCCCGCCAGCTCGTCGTTGGAGTACCAGCGCTCGTTGATCGGCTTGCCGAGATAGCCGAGCTCCTCCATGTCGACCGTGCCGACATAGGAACTGTCGAACTTGCTGAGCATCGCGGTTCCCCTCGGGCCGTTCGGTCGGGCAGTTCCGCATTTTTTGCAGGGGCTGCCAATGGCGATTCGTGCCAAGCTTCTCCTGTCGAAAAGGGAGACGCGCCGATGCCCAAGGACGGCAAGCAGTACGATCGCAGTGCCGAGGACCTCGGCAACATCGTGGCGCTCGAACACGTCAATTTGCAGGTCGAGGATCAGGGCCTGACGATGCTGTTCTACATCAGCGGTCTCGGGCTGACCCGCGATCCCTACCTGATGACCAGCGTCGACAACATGTGGGTCAATGTCGGCCAAAGCCAGTTCCATCTCATCACCGGCAAGCCGCAACGCCTGCGCGGCCGCGTCGGCCTGGTGATCCCCGACCGTGGGGCGCTGCTGGCTCGCCTGCAGCGCATGAAGAAGCCGCTCGAAGGCACGCGCTTTGCTTTCGCCGAACACGGCGACCATGTCGCCACCACCTGCCCGTGGGGCAACACGCTGCTGGTCCACCAGCCGGGCGGCTTCGGCCGCATGCAGCTCGGCATGGCCTATGTCGAGTTCGACGTTCCGCCGGGATCGGCCAAGCCGATCGCCAAGTTCTATCGCGAGATCTTCGAGACCGCGGCGCAGGTCGACGAAGCGGGCGAAATGCCGGCGGCGCGCGTCGCGGTCGGTCCCAGCCAGCAGCTCGTCTTCCGCGAGACCAAGGCCAAGCTCGCCGCCTACGATGGCCACCACATCCAGGTCTACGTCGCCAACTTCTCGCGGCCGCACCAACGGCTGATCGAGCGGGGCCTCGTCACCGAGGAGAGCAACCAGTATCAGTATCGCTTCGAGCAGATCGTCGATCTTGCGAACGGCAAGCCCCTGTTCCAGATCGAGCACGAGGTGCGCAGCATGACCAACCCGCTCTATGCGCGGCCGCTGGTCAACCGCAATCCCGCCCAGACCAATCGCAACTACGTGCCCGGCCGCGACGGCTGGGTGGCCGAGCCCTTGGCGCCCGAGATGGACGATCCGCGCATGGCGGCCCAGCAGCGGCGCTTCGAGGCAGCGACGCGGCGACGGCAGGCGGCGGAGTAGGACGCCCTGCAGCGCACCCCTACGGCGCGCCTTTGTCAGTGCACCTTGGTCAGTGCACCAGGGTGCGGCGGGGGTTCTCGCCG
>VGCQ01000230.1 GCA_016870055.1 Alphaproteobacteria bacterium
ACCCGCCCTCCGGGGTGCTAGGATTTCCGAATAACAACACGGGATCGTTGAATGACGACCCAACATGGAGAGACGGGCGGGGACGTCGGTACCGTTGAGCTGCGTGGTCGGGTCAAGTGGTTCAACACCGTCAAGGGTTATGGGTTCTTGGCCCTCGACAGCGACAATAGCGACGCGTTCCTGCATGTGACGACACTTCGCCAAGCCGGGCATGAGGATCTCAAGCCTGGGGCAACAGTACGTTGCTCGGGCGTACGGGGCCCCAAAGGCTGGCAGGTCATGAAGGTGATCGACGTCGATTCGTCGACGGCGGTACCTGTCGCTGTCAAGCCGCCTCCGGTACCTGATGCCATCGCCGTCGGCGACTACATCGCTGCGCTGGTCAAATGGTACAACAACGAGCGCGGTTATGGCTTCGTGACAAGGGAGGCGACGGAGGGCGACATTTTCGTTCATGCCGCCGTCCTGCGCCGGCACGGCATGGGGTCGCTGGCGCCCGGCCAAAAGGTCATGGTGCGCATCGCTGAAGGCCAGAAAGGCCTCCAGGTCGTCGAAATCCGCACCGCATGACGAGCGCCCGTCCCCATCACCTGATGGGGCGCAGGTAGCTGTCGAGTGGCGGCGCCTGCTTGATCAGCCGGCGCTTCAGCAGGAAGTCGGCGAACACCTGATAGCGGTCGCGGTCGAGCGCCGTCGGGTCGGTCGCGAGCAGCGGCAGTGTGTCTTTCCAAGCGAGCTTGTTCAGTTCGTTGTCGAGTTCCTTGCCCGACGTCGAGAAGAGGCGCCATGCCTCGTCAGGGTTGGCCAGCAGCCATGTCGTTGCTTCGGCAATGGCGGCGAGCAACTTCTTGGTACGAGCTGCGTCGACCGTCTCGCGCTTTGCGACCAGCACCAGCTCGTCATAGGTCGGCACGCCGTTGGCCTCGACGGGCCACAGCCTGCCTTGTGCCTTGTGTAGCGCAAGATCGTTCAGTTCGAAGTTGCGGAAGGCGCCGATCACGCCATCGACCTGTTTGCTCATCAGCGCCTTGGTCAAGGCGAAGTTGATGTTGATCAGCGTCACGTCCTTCAGTGTCAGGCCGGCCTTCTCGAGCATGGCGCCCAAGATCGCTTCCTCGAAGCCGGCGATCGAGTAGCCGATCTTCCGTCCCTTGAAGTCGGCGATCGTCTTCACCGGGCCGTCCTCGAGCACGACCAGCGAGTTGAGCGGCTGGGCGACCAGCACGCCAACCCGCACCAAGGGCAAGCCTTCGGCGACCAGCATCTGCAGCGTCGGCTGGTAGGACACTGCGTAGTCAGCTTGGCCGGCGGCTACCAGCTTGGGTGGAGCGTTGGGATCGGCTGGAGCGATCAACTCGACATCGAGGCCGTGTTTGGTGAACAGCCCACGTTGCTTGGCGATCACCAGGGCGGCGTGGTCGGGATTGACGAACCAGTCGAGCAACAAACGGACCTTGTCCTGCGCCATGACCGGTAGCGCCAGGCAGGTCAATGCCAGGATTGCGATCAATCGAGCGACGATGGGCATGTCATTCTCCTTGCGATTGCCAGGGTACGAGCCGGCGCGCCGCCCGATCGGTCGCGTGATAGAGCGCGAGGCCGAGCAGGCAGAGCACCACGAGAGCGGCGAAGGCGAGCGGCGTCTGGCCACGGGCCAGCGACAGCGTCATCAAATAGCCAAGGCCAGCGCTGGCGCCGACCCATTCGCCGATCACCGCACCGATCGGCGCCACAGCGGCGGCGATGCGCGCGCCGGAAGCGAGGGCGGGCAGCGCGGCGGGCAGCCTGATCTGCAGCAGAATGGCACGCGGGTTGGCGTCCATCGTTCGGGCGAGGTCGAGCCATCCCTGGTCGGTGCGACGCAGGCCGTCATAGAGGGTACTGACGACGGGGAAGAAGATCACCAAGGCTGCCATGGCGACCTTGGAGGCCATGCCATAGCCCAGCCAAAGGACGAGCAAGGGCGCGATGGCAATCACCGGGATCGCTTGCGAGGCGACCACCAGAGGCAGCGCCCAACGCCGCCAGCCGGCTGAAGCAGCGAAAGCGACCGCCAATGCCGCCCCCAAAGCCAGGCCGAGCAGCAGGCCGATCAGCATCTCGGCTGCAGTCCAGAGGGCTTCCGCCAGCAGCAGGTCGAGGCGTTCGATCAAGACAGTCAGGACGCGCGACGGCGGTGGCAGGATGTAGGGTGGCGCGCCGGTCAACCAGACCAGTCCCTCCCAGCCAAGCAACAGGCCGACCGCCGTGACCAGCGGCCTCATGTCGGCTGGCCCCGCAATTCGGCAAGCAGCCGGGCATGCAGACCAAGCAGCGCGGCGTCGGCCGGGTCGCGTGGTAGAGGCCCCGACGGCTCGATCGGCTCTCCCGCCGCAAGGGGAGGCCCGGAGAGGACTCGAATGTGGTGGCCGAGCCGCAGCGCTTCCAGCGGATCGTGCGTGACCATCACGACCGTCCGGTCAGCCAGAAGCCGCGCCGCGAGGTCCTGCAAGTCGAACCGCGTCACGGCGTCGAGGTGGGCGAAGGGCTCGTCCATCAACACGACCGGCCGGTCCTCGCACAGCGTGCGCGCCAACGCTGCCCGCTGCCGCATGCCACCGGACAGTTGGTCGGGCCGGTCGCCGGAGCGGCCCGCCAACCCTACGTCGTCGAGCAGGGCACGGGCGCGGCCTTCAGCGGATCGCAAGGCGGCGGCATCGCCGCGAAGTCGATAGCCCAGCAGGACATTGTCGAGGACAGAAAGCCACGGCAGCAGCAGGTCGGATTGAGCCATGAAGGCGATCGGCTGGGCCTGTGTGGCTCCCGGCAGCAGCCCGGCCAGCCAGCGCAGCAGCGAAGTCTTGCCGACGCCGCTGCGGCCAAGCAGGCAGGTCGTGCGGCCGGCCGGGAACTCCAGCGACAGGTCGCGGGCCACCCGACGGTCGCCGTAGGCGATGTGCGCACGACACACGAGCAGAGGAGGAGCAACTACCAACGACGTCACCAGTCCCTACGCCGGTACTAACCGGATCAGGTTATGGGGGTCGTTCCTGGGAACCTCTCAGCCGCGGCGCGGCTCCCCCCGATGAGTACGCCCACTATGCGGAGCCACGAAGCGTCATGCAAGCGTCTTGAGTTTGACGAAATCCTCCGGCACCCGCTATCGATGGCTATGGCATCGACCTTCATCGCAACGCGGCTCGGCCGCCGTCTGGTGCTTCTCGCGCCCTTCGGATTGGCGGCCGCCGAGGTAGCCCTGGCGCAGGGCGGCGAGATCACCTTCAAGAAGTCATCCTTGGTCGTGGCAAGTGGCGCCCGCGAGATCAAGTTTGACGTCGAGCTGGCGCTGAACGACGCCGAGCGCTCGCGCGGCCTCATGTTCCGCGAGAAACTCGGCCCGTACGACGGCATGTTGTTCGACTTCCATCAAGAAGCGCCGGTCAGCTTCTGGATGAAGAACACATTGATCCCACTCGACATGCTGTTCATCGCCGCCGACGGAACGATCCGCCACATCCATGCCAATGCCGTGCCGCTGTCGACCGAGGCCATTCCCAGCCAGTTTCCAGTCCGTGCGGTACTCGAGATCAACGGCGGTAGCGCCAAGCTGCTCGGCATCAAGCCTGGCGACAAGGTCAGGCACCCCATCTTCGGCAACGCGTAGGCGTCAGCGTCTCACCGCACAAGTCATGCCGTCGCCGACGGCGAGCAGGGCGAGATCGACCCGCGGATCGGTCTCGAGCTTGGCGTTGAGCGCACGGATCGCCTGTGTATCGGCATCCGTGTCGGCCAAGTTGGCGACCGAACCACCCCACAGGACATTGTCGATCAGCACGAGGCCGCCACACCGCACGAGCCGGAGGCAACGCTCGTAGTAGGCGTCGTAGTTCACCTTGTCGGCGTCGATGAAGGCCAGATCGAGTTGGCCCTCGAGGCCCTCGGCCGCTAGCCGGTCGAGCGTCTCGATTGCTGGCGCCAGGTTGAGCTCAATGCGGCCGTCAAGCCCGGCTTCCTTCCAGTAGCGGCGGGCGATCCGAGTCCAATCGTCGCTGACATCGCAGCACCACAGCTTGCCATCGGCAGGCAGCGCTTCGGCAATGCAAAGCGCCGAGTAGCCGGTGAAGGTGCCGACCTCGACCGCCCGACGGGCACCGATCAGGCGTGCCAGCAGTGCGATCTGCTGGCCCTGATGGGCCGAGATCTGCATGCCGGCGCCCGGCATCTTCGCCGTCTCCTGGCGCAGCCGCCGCTTCAGCGGGTCGTCGCGCAGCCAATTGGCATCGACATAGTCCGACAGCGCACCGTCGATCCGAGGCCAGCTCTTCATTGCAGCTTGACGGCGTGCTTCTTGAGGTCGTCGAGTGATACGATATGCAGCGTCATGGCATGGCTGGCTTCGAGAACGACCTGAGGGGCGGCGCCGGCGTCGAGCGCCTCCTTCCACCGGCTGGCGCACAGGCACCAACGATCGCCGGGTTTCAGGCCGCCGAACCCGTACTGTGGCAGGGGCGTGCTGAGATCGTTGCCGCGAGCTTTGGAGAACGTCAGGAACTCGGCCGTCACGACGACGCAAACCGTGTGCACGCCGATGTCTTCGCGGCCGGTATTGCAGCAGCCGTCGCGGTAGAAGCCGGTCACGGGATCGAGCGAACAGGGCTGCAGGAGGCCGCCCAGGACGTTGATCGAGGGAGCGCGGCCGGGCCGGCCTTGCTCGGGGGTTTGATCGAACATGGCCCAGAATACCACCCGGAAATTGCGCTTTCGAGCCGCCGTCGCCGCTGGTAGAAAGCCGGCGCCTGAAAGTCGTTGCGGCGGGGCGTAGCGCAGTCTGGTAGCGCGTCTGCCTTGGGCGCAGAAGGTCGTCGGTTCAAATCCGGCCGCCCCGACCACGCCGCCGCCGGTGTCGATTTATTGGGAGCTGTGGAGTTCATGCAGGTTCGAATCTACAAGCCGGCCAAGACGGCGATGCAGTCCGGACAGCGCAATACCAAGGAATGGCTGCTCGAAACCGAGCCGACACCCAAGGAGATCGAGCCGCTGATGGGCTGGACCAGCTCGCGCGACACCATGCAGCAGGTGAAGTTGCATTTTGCGACCTTGGAGGAAGCCAAGGCCCATGCCGAGAAGAATGGCTGGCGCTATACCGTCGAGCTGCCACATGCCCGCCATGTGAGACCCAAGGCCTATGCCGACAACTTCGCCTACAACCGTGTCGGTCGCTGGACGCACTGATGTGCTATCTTGATTGGCAGCGCCGTCAGGCCGGGCGCCCGTAGCTCAGGGGATTAGAGCAACCGCCTTCTAAGCGGTAGGTCGCTGGTTCGAATCCAGCCGGGCGCGCCATTTCCAATCGCTCGGCGACATCCCCGTCTCAAGCCGCCATGTCGGGACGGTGCAGCTTCTGGTACTGCCACGGCGTCAGGCCGACGGACTTGCGGAACTGCCGGGTGAAGGCCGCCTGGTCAGCATAGCCGCAGTCGAGCGCGATGCGGCTGATCGACTGCTCGGTGTGGCGAAGCCGGCTGCAGGCCAATTCGATCCGCGCGCGCACCAGATACTGCCGGACCGAGACTCCGAACAGACCGCGGATGCGGAGGTCGAGCTGGTAGGCCGAGAGCCCAGTCCGCTCCGCCAGGTCGGCGATGCGCAAGTGTGCGTCGATGTTGCGGTGAATGTGGTCGATGGTACGCGACAGGCTGCCCATCTGGCCGACCGAGGCAGGTGGCGATTGCAGGTCGCGGGAGATGCCCGAAAGGCCAATAATGGTGTTGTCGGCACCGACGATCGGCTCCTTCCAGGTCAAGCACCAGCCCTCGACGCCGCCCGGATAGAGGTGCAGTTCCAGCTTGCCATGGATCGGACGGCGCTCTTCCAGCACGGCTTTGTCCTGCGCGGCGATCAGCTTGCCCAAGATTCCGGGGAACACCTCGACGGCAGTGAGCCCGATCAATTCGTCCTTGCGCGCCCGCCCGGTGCGATTGGCCAGAGTGCGATTGACGGCGACATAGCGGCCTTCGACGTCTTTCACGAAGAACACCGTGTCGACGATCGAATCGAACAAATCTTCGTAGACGAAGGGACGACCCAACGCCTTCAAGAAACGGGCCCGTGCCTGATCTCCCCGTGTCACCAGTAGCAGCGTTCCCCTGGCGCTTTTGCCGATTCCGGGCTCACCGCTACCGGTTCGGACAAGACGGTCGTGACGAACGCTAGCACAGTGGTGACTGCTGGAACAAGTTGGGGCGCTTTCGCACGCCATTCTGCGATCAGGAGAGACGACATGTCCGCCGATGTCTTCAACGGTACCATGCCAGCGCTGATGACGCCCTGTACCGGCGACCGCAAGCCGGACTTCGACGCTTTGGTCCGCAAGGGCGGTGAGCTGGTGTCGGCCGGCATGTCGGGCGTGATCTATTGCGGGTCGATGGGTGATTGGCCGCTGCTCAGCGACGAGCAGCGCATGGAAGGGGTGGAGCGTCTGGTCAAGGCCGGCATCCCTGTCGTTGCCGGGACCGGCGCGCAAAGCCCGGCGCGGGCGGCCGCATTGGCCGCCCACGCCAAGAAGGTCGGCGCCAAGGGCTTGATGTTGATCCCGCGCGTGTTGTCGCGCGGCTCGTCGGTCGCCGCCCAGCGCGCCCATTTCGATGCCGTGCTGACGGCGGCGGTCGACCTGCCGTCGGTGATCTACAACAGCCCATACTACGGTTTCGAGACCAAGGCCGACCTGTTCTTCGAGCTGCGCAAACGACATCCGCATCTTGTCGGCTTCAAGGAGTTCGGCGGAGCCGCAGCGCTGCGCTATGCCGCCGAGCATATCGCCGGCGCGGATCGGTCGGTGATGCTGATGGTCGGCGTCGACACCCAGGTGTTCCATGGCTACGTCAATTGCGGTGCGGTTGGCGCCATCACCGGCATCGGCAATGTGTTGCCCAAGGAGGTGCTGCATCTCGTGGCCTTGTGCGAGAAGGCAGCGGCCGGCGACGCCCGTGCGCGCCGTCTTGCGCTGGAGCTCGAACACGCACTGCACGTGCTGTCGTCGTTCGATGAGGGGCCGGATCTCGTGCTGTTCTATAAGCATTTGATGGTGGTCGAAGGTCATCGCGAGTACGAGTTGAACATCAATCCGATCGACGCGTTGTCGCCCAGCCAAAAGAGCTATGCCGAAGCCCAACTCAAGCTGTTCAAGAGTTGGTATGGCGACTGGTCGGCCAGGCAGGGTTGACCACAATGCGGGTGATCGACTCCCATACCGAGGGCGAGCCGACCCGGCTGATCGTGGAGGGCGGGCCGCCCCTGGGACAGGGTTCGCTCAGCGACCGGCGTCGACGCTTTGCCGCTGAATTCGATCGCTTCCGAAGCTTCGCCATCAATGAGCCGCGCGGCAACGACGCCATCGTCGGTGCGCTCCTGTGTGAACCCGAGGACCCGGCGCACGCCGCCGGCCTGATCTTCTTCAACAACACTGGCTATCTCGGCATGTGCGGCCACGGCACGATCGGTGCAGCGGTGACGCTCGCCCATATGGGTCGCATCGACGTGGGGCGGCATCGTTTCGAAACCCCGGTCGGCGTCGTCACTGTCGACTTGACGGGTCGCAATGAAGTCACCATCGAGAATGTCGCGAGCTATCGCTACCGTGCTGGCGTGAAGGTCGAGGTCGAGGGATTGGGCGAGGTCGAAGGCGATGTTGCCT
>VGCQ01000231.1 GCA_016870055.1 Alphaproteobacteria bacterium
AAGGAATTGGCGCCTCCGTCCCGCGCCGGGAGGACCAGCGTTTTCTCACCGGCCGCGGCCAGTTCGTAGCCGACATGCTCCTCGAAGGGCAACTCTACTGCGCTTTCCTGCGCTCGCCGCACGCGCACGCGCGTGTCCATGGCATCGACGTCGGCGCAGCGCTCGCGATGCCCGGGGTCGTCGCTGTCTACACCGGAACAGACATGGCCGATGACGGCGTCGGGCCGATGATTCCCCTCTGGCAGATCCCTGGCGCCGACGGCCACCGCATGAACGAGCCGCCGCGCTGGGCGCTCTCGCGCGGCACGGTGCGCCACGTCGGCGAGGCCATCGCAGTCGTCATCGCCGCGACTCGCCACCAGGCGCTGGACGCTGCCGAAGCAGTCGCGGTCGAATACGAAGTAATGCCTGCGACCGTCGATCTGCTCGACGCGGTCAAGCCCGACGCTCCGCAGCTGCACCCGGAGGCGCCGGGCAACCTGTGCGTGCGCTTCGAGCGCGGTATCAAGGAGACGGTCGACGCCGCCTTTGCCACGGCTGCGCACAAAGTCGAAGTCGACATCGTCAACCACCGCATCATCTGCGCGGCGCTAGAACCGCGCGCGGTTGTCGCCTTCGCCTCGGCCACCCGCGGCCTCGACGGTCATGCGGTGACGATCTGGTCGGCCACCCAGGTGCCGCACCACATCCGCAAGTTCGTCGCCGAACAACTGGAGTTGCCCGAGAACGCGGTGCGCGTCATCGCCCCGGACGTCGGCGGCGGCTTCGGCACCAAGGGCAAGCACTACCCCGAGGAGATCATCCTGGCCTGGGCGGCCATCAAGCTCCAGCGTCCTCTCAAGTGGGTTTCTACGCGCAGCGAAGCCTTCGTCAGCGATTACCACGCGCGCGACCACGTCACCCGCGCCGAACTCGCGCTCGACGCCGAAGGGCGCTTCCTGAGCGTGCGCGTGTCCACGCTGGCGGCCGTCGGCGCCTACGTCTCAACTGTCGGCGCCGCCGTGCCGACCACCGTCTATACCGCGGTGCTCTCCGGGCCTTATCGCATCCCCGCGATCCACGCCGAGGTCAAGGCGCTTTTCACCAATACGGTGCCGACCGACGCCTATCGCGGTGCAGGCCGGCCCGAGGCCTGCTATGTGCTCGAGCGCCTGGTTGAGGAGGCTTCCGCGCGCTTGGGGTTCGACCGCTTTGAACTACGGCGGCGCAACTTCATCCCGGCGTCCGCCATGCCCTATTCGACGCCGGTCGGGCCGACCTACGACACCGGCGACTTCCGGCGTCTTTTCGACCGCCTCCTAGTGCTGGCCGACTACGCCGGTTTCCCGACCCGGCGCGCTGAAGCGGAGAGAAAGGGCCTGTTGCGCGGCTTCGGCGCCTGCTATTTCGTCGAAAGCTCGGGCGTCGCACCGTCGAAGTACGCCGGCACCTTCGGCGCGCGCGCGGGATTTTTCGACTCGGCCGACATTCGCGTCGCCGCCGACGGCAGCCTGCTCGTCATGTGCGGCACGCACAGCCACGGCCAGGCGCACGCGACGACGTTTCCGCAGGTGCTGGCCGGCAGGATCGGCGTTCCCCTTTCCATGATCGAGCTGGTCGAAGGCGACACCGGCCGTGTCCCCTACGGCACTGGCACTTTCGGCTCGCGCTCGATGGTCATCGCCGGGTCCGCCATCATCATGGCGGCCGACAAGCTCCTGGCCAAGGCCAAGCAGGTGGCCGCGCACATGCTGGAGGCCGCCCCGCCGGACATCGAGCACCGCGTCGTCGAGGGCATGGGGGAGTTTCGCGTCGCGGGCACCGACCGCAAGGTCGGATGGCCCGAGGTCGCGCGTGCGGTCACCTACGCCCACAGCCTACCCCCAGGCATGGAGCCGGTGCTGCACGAGAACGCCTTTTTCGATCCTCCCAACCTCACCTGGTCCAACGGCGCGCAGGCCTGCGAAGTCGAGATTGACCCGGCCACCGGTGTGACACGCCTCATGAGCTACGTCGTCGTCGACGACGTCGGCACGGTCATCAACCCGATGGTTGTCGAAGGCCAGGTGCACGGCGCCATCGCGCAGGGCATCGGCCAGGCACTCTACGAAGCTGCCGCCTACGATCGCGCAAGCGGCCAGCTTTATTCCGGCTCGTTCATGGACTACGCCATGCCGCGCGCACACTTCCTGCCCATGTTCGTCACCGAAACCGACGAAAGCCAGCCCTGCACCCACAATCCCCTGGGTGCCAAGGGCTGCGGTGAGTCGGGCACCATCGGCGCGCCGGCCGCGATCACGAGTGCCATGAAGAACGCGCTCGCGCCCATCGGCGTCAAGGGACTGGAGATGCCTTTCACCCACTGCCGCGTCTGGCAGGCGATTCGCGAGGCAAGCCCGGCGCGGGCGGCAGCTTAAGGTCGCCGGATGGGCAAGAACGTCGACCACACAGCGCAACAGGTCGCCGCCGGCCTCGCGCAACTGTGCACCTGGGCCGCCGGGCTCAAGTACGAAGCGATCCCGCAACGAGTCGCTACGCAGGCCGTCCTGATCCTGGGCGACAACATCGCGGCCACACTGTCGGCCGGCGACGAGCCCGAAGTGCGCGCCTACCACGAGCAATTGATCGCTCGGCGCACGGCCAAGGAAGCGACGCTGCTACGCCGCGGCGCGCCGCGCGTGAACATGATCGACGCGGCGGTCGGCAACGGGCTGGCCGTAACCTGGAATGAACTCGACGACGGTTACACGCGCACCGCGGTGCACCCGGGTGCACTCTCGCAGCCGCTGATTCTGGCCGCGGCCGAGGCCGGCAAACTCTCCATGGCCGAGGCGCTCACCGCGACCATCGGCGCCTACGAGATCGGCACGCGCTTCGCGCGCACCTGGCCCGGCACTCTGCCGCGATTGCATCCGCATGGCGTCTACAACGCGGTGTGTGCAGCGGCCGGCATGGCCTTGCTGCACAAATTCGACGCTGACGGGCTGATGCGCGCGCTGACCGCGGCGTCGACCATGGTCTCGCCCGGCCCCTACAACCACCCGATCCAAGGCGCGCTGGTGCGCAACGCCTGGCCGGCCGCTGGCGCATGGCTGGGGCTCTTCGCCTGCGACATGGCGCGCCTAGGCGTAGCCGGCACCGCCGACGGCACACACGACATCTACTCCAACGGCCTGGGTGCTCCGTCCAAGCCCGAAGAACTCAGCGCGGGCCTGGGGCAGGACTGGACCATCTGCGACGGCTACCACAAGCTCTTCGGCGCCTGCCACCACTCACACGCCGCGATGGAGGCCATCGAGTCACTGGTCGCGGAGCGCCCCGACCTGCGTGGTGGCAGGGAAGTCGCGGAGGTCCTGGTCGAAGGTTCGGCCATGGCGATGAACTTCGACAACGCCGCGCCCGAAACCACGCTCGGCGCCAAGTTCTCGATCCCGCACGCGGTCGCCGCGACACTCGCCCACGGCGCCGGCGCCCCGGGCAACTTCCTCGACGAGAGCCTGCGGGACGAAGCCATCATCGAATTGCGCAAGCGCATCGCGATGCGCCAGCTGCCTACAGTCAAACCCTGGCCGCTCGATCGCCCTGCGCGCGTCACCCTGACCCTCAAGGACGGCACCCGACTCGTGGCTGCCTGCGAGGCGGCGCTGGGCAGCCCGGCGCGGCCGCTGGATGCCGAACGAGTGCTGGCCAAGATTCGCGACCTGTCGGCCGATTCGGCGCCGGGACTCGAAGAGTCGGTGCAAACGCTGCGTGTCGCGATCGGGAGCGGCGACGAAATCCGGCAGTCCTGCGCTACTTGGGTGTCGCGTCTATTCTCCTAGCGCGCACCGAGTCGAGGGTCGCTGGTTCCCAGGTACCTGTCACGAAGCGGCGCCGGAAATGCGCGTTGTCTTTGCCAGCGGTTTACGATCGCGTCCTATTGCGCCAGCACCGCCAACGCCTGGGTGAAGCATGCCATCGGCGCATGGGTGATGCCCGCGCCGATCTGCCCGACGCCGGCCTCGCGATGCGCAATGCCGGTGTTGATGATGGGCTCGATGCCGGTGTCGACGACACGGCACACGTCGATGCCGGCCGGTGTGCCGGCGAAATCCAGCATCGGCAGGGTGAAGGCGTTGTTGCGCCCGAGGGTGATGTGCGCCATGCGCTGCGAGTTGCCGAGCGCCTCGCGCGGGGTACCGCCGACGAACTGCACGATCGCTGGCGCCGCAGCCATCGCAAAGCCGCCGATGCCGGCTGTCTCGGTGATGGCAGAGTCGCCGATGTCGCGTCCGGCATCGCCACGCCCGTAGCCCGCAAAGAACAGGCCGCTCACCACCGGCGCCGACGTGGTAAACCATCGATCCCCAGCGCCGCTGACGCGGATGCCGAACTCAGTGCCGTTACGCGCCATGGTCGTCACCATGGTCGATCGCGGCACGCCGTGCGCCGCGTCGAGCATTCCCTTGCAGGCGGCCATGCCCACATTGAGGAAAAAGAAATCGTTGCCGTTCATGAAGTCCAGCGCCGCGGCGATATCGGGCACCGGCCGGTCGGAACGCAAGGCACCAGCGACGATGCGCTTGTAGAGGAGGCCGGTGGCAGCGACGTTGCGATTGTGCATCTCGTCGCCCATGTGCAGCGCGCGAGCCATGAGCGGCTTGAGTTCGATCAGGCCGAGTTGCCTGAGCGCCGCGGTCAGTACCGGACCGAGGGTCGTACCCATCCAGCGCAGGCGCTCCAGCACCTCGGGGCTGTGGGCGCCGTAGCGCAGGACCTTGCCCATGCCTTCGTTGAGGTTGGAGAACGAGACGTTGCCCTGTGTGCGATTGCGCAGCATCCACACTGGCATCGAGGGACTGGTGATGCCGGCCATCGGCCCCACCGCGGCGTGGTGGTGGCAGGGGTCGAAGACGATTTCGCCCGCGGCGGCCATCGCACGAGCGGACTCGGCCTCGCGGGCCCAGCCCTCGAGCAGGCAGGCGCCGATGACCGCGCCCTGCATGGCACCACCCATCGCCTCCCAGGTGATCGGCGGGCCGGAATGCAAAAGCATGCGTTCGCCCATACCGGGCAGCACTTCGCGCGCGATGCCGACGCCCTCGAGCACCGGATCGGCCGATAGATAGGCGTCGAAGGCCTTGCGGTTGGCCGCGTCCACCGCGGGATCGGTCATGAGTTGCGCGACGGCCAGCGCGGACTGCGGGGTGCCGCCAGACGGTGCCCAGTCGATGCGGGCAACGGGGGCGCCCGCGCCGGCGATCGCGTCAGCGAACGAGGACAGGCCAACGTTAGCGACCGATAGCGGTTTGCCAAAAAGCGCGCTCATGCCTTGACTCCCTTGACGATGCTCGCGGCGAGGCGCGCGGCCTGCGCGTTGCTCTCAGCGATGAGCACACCAGCCCTGGCGAAGGCGGCGAGTTGCCGCGCACGGTTTTGCGGGTCGGCGTTCGTCCCGCAGATGGCGGCCACCATGATCGGTCGCCGCTTCGCTTTGCGGATGGCAGCGAGCGTCGGCAGCATCGCGGCGGCCGGATCCGGATGGCTGCCGTGGCCGAGCACGACATCGAAGAGGATGACCGCGACCTCCGGGTCGGCGGCTTCGCGC
This sequence comes from Alphaproteobacteria bacterium, assembly GCA_016870055.1. Lineage (GTDB taxonomy): Bacteria > Pseudomonadota > Alphaproteobacteria > Reyranellales > Reyranellaceae > Reyranella. The sequence goes on from VGCQ01000231.1 coordinate 5,567, forward strand.
TTGAGGCGCGCGTTGCGCAGCCCGTGGTCGATCATGGGGTGCGGCCGGCCGCGCGTGAAGACATCGTCGCCCAGGTCGATGAGCGTGTGCTCGCGGCTCGCGAAGGCATCGGCGATCGAGTCTTCCTTGCGTACCGGCGCGTTGGACCAGACCCGCCCCAGCGCCGCGCCCAATAGCAGCGATGCTTCGTAGCAGAAGGTGCCGCCGGAAAAGAGGCCGCGCACATGGCGCTGGCCGCGCGCGAGCTTCGGGATGACGACTGGAGCAGGCTTTCTTGGACGCGTCGGGGGCGCCTTGCCGTTCGCCAGTGCGACGGCGGCACGCGCCGCATCCTCGAGCGATCCCGCTGCATGCAGATTCCTGCCGCGGATCGTCTCCGCGTCGGCGCCGATGAAGCAGACCACGACCGGCTTCCTTGCCTTGGCCGCCGCGGCCAAGACTGCGCGCGCCACCTCCGGCGCAGGCGGCTTGGAGATGAGCACGATGACTCGCGTGTCGCGGTCGGCAGCCAAGGCGCGTATCCCGGCCTGCATGCAAAGGCCACCGACCTCGGCCGCAAGGTCGCGCCCGCCGGTGCCGACGGCCTGCGACACGCCGCCGCCGAATCGGTCGATCAAGACCGTGACTTCCTGCAGTCCCGTGCCCGAGGCGCCAATGCAGCCGACGGAGCCGCGCGCGACGCGATTCGCAAAGCCCAGCGGCACACCGTCGACAATCGCCGTGCCGCAGTCCGGCCCCATGACCATGAGACCCCGCTCCTGCGCGTCGCGCTTGAGAGCGATCTCGTCTACGAGACTCATGTTGTCGGAAAAGAGCATGACGTTCAAGCCCAACGCCAGCGCTTTGCGGCCCTCGGCGGCAGCGTAGTCTCCGGGCACCGAGATCAAGGCAAGGTTCGTGTTCGGCGCTGCCGCCTGTGCCATGGCCAGCGAGCGCGGCGCGGCGACGACTTCACCGTCCGCAACCGCATTCGTCGCCCGGGTGCGCAGGGCCCTCTCAAAGGCCACAAACGCGGCCTTGGCAGCCTTCTCGGCACGTACGCGCACAACGACAAGCAAGTCGCTCGGCCGCGGCTCGGTGATCGTGGCGATGAGTCCGACTTCGGCCAAGAGGGCGATGTTGCCGGCTGTAGCCATGATAGCCGAGGCTTCTTCAACCCCGGCGATGGACTTGAGGGACGCCGACAACTGCATCAGCTCGACCGAGTCGCGGTACACCTTGGGCAGGTAGTGGATATAAGTGGGCATCGGTTGCGACCGAGCGCGAGTTGCCTATTCACCCAGGTCGACAACGGCGATCACCGGTCCGCCGCCGTGCGGCCCCTGGTGCATCGCGTCGACGGACACGAACACCGCCGGATCTCCGATGGCCGCTGCCGCCACGCCACCGACGGCGCCCTTGGAATGACGGTGGTGGTGCACGTCGGAGTCGTCGAGCATGATCTGGCGCCGGCCGCGCAGCAGAGCACGGTGATCGGCCTCGCACTTGAGGAAGCAGTTGACGAGCCGTCCCTTGAGGTCCTCGGCACGCGCGCGCTCGGGCAGGTCGAGCCCAGCGTTGCGGATCGCCGCATAGATGCCGTCGATGTCCAGCGCGTCCTTCATTATCGCGTGCCCGATCGCGTAGCGGCCGCCGGCGCCGGCCTTGTTGCCGAGCACGACGATCTGCCCGGCGTCAAGCTCGACCCCCGAGGAGCAGGACGCGACTGAGGAGTAGATGTCCAGATCCTTGCAAATCTGCTCGGGCCGCGGCATCTTGATCTCGCCCAGCGCTACCCCGATGCCGAGCGCCGTGGTGCCGTTGGACACGCCCATCGAGTCGTGCACCTCGCAGGCCACGGTCTGCCCGCGGCTCGCGGCGTCGCGCACCGCATCGATGGTGAGGAGCGGCGTCTTGGTCTGCACGTAGTGCACGTCTTTGACGTCGTCGATGCCGGCGTCCTGCATGGCCAGGCGCACGCCTGCGGCGATCTTCTCGACCATGGCGACGCGGCCGATGTCCTCGGGCAGGATCTTCGGGCTCATGGCCGCGCCGATGGCGAGCCGCGCCTTGGCGGTCGGGCCGGTCCTGGCGTTGCGGGCGAAGATGG
>VGCQ01000232.1 GCA_016870055.1 Alphaproteobacteria bacterium
CCGCGGCCGAGGCCGTGATGGGGAAACCGCGCCTTGAGCTCGGGCGCCAGCAATCCGGCGGGCGGGTTCCACGTCTCGGGTGATACGTCCATGTCGAGCTGCTGGATCAGCGCTGCCGAGATGAGATCCTTCCTGCCGCACAGGATGCCGGTGCCCTGCGGACCGCGGATCGCCTTGCCGCCGCTGAAGGCGACCAGCGATGCGCCCTCGGCCAGAAAGCGGCGGAGATTGTCCTTGGGCGGGAGCTGGGCGGCGGCATCGACGATCACCGGCAGGCCGTGGCGCGCCGCGACCTCGGCCACCGTGGCGAGCGGCGGCTGCATGGCCGGCGAAGCGGTGTAGGCCACGGCGACCGTGCCGGGCCCGATCGCCGCCTCGATCTCCCACGCCTCGAGGCCGCGCACGCCGGCCCCGGTGCCGCGGTCGTTGAAGCCGATCTCGACCAGCCTCGCCCCGGCGGCGCGCAGCGCGTGGTCGTAGCCGGTGCGGTGCAGACGATGGATGACGATCTCGTTGGCCATACCCGAAGTGTCGGGCAGGCGCTCCATCCTGGCCACGTCGTGGCGGGTGAGGCAGGCGGCGGCGGCGAGGGTGAGGGCGGCGGCCGCGCCGGAGGTGACCAGACCGGCCTCGGACCCGGTGTGGCGGGCGATGACGGCGCCGGCGGCGGTCTGCAATTCGGCGATGTCGACGAAGGCGTCGGCGGCCTGGCGCATGGCGGCCAGCACCGCCTCGTCCATCAGGCTGCCGCCGAGCCGGGTGAGCGACCCCGCGCCGTTGATCCGCCGCTTGACGCCGAGACGATCGTAAATGTGAGACATGGCGATTCCGGTTAGTGGATTCGTCCAATGAAGGAGCGGGTCCGTTCCTGCTGCGGCCTGTCGAGCACGTCGGCGGGCTTGCCCTCTTCGATCACCTTGCCGCCGTCCATGAAGACGATCCGGTCGGCGATCTCGCGCGCAAAGGCGAGCTCATGGGTAACGATGATCGAGGTGCGCCCGCGGATCGCCAGATCGGCGATGACCTTGAGCACCTCGCCGATTAGTTCGGGATCGAGCGCCGAAGTCGGCTCGTCGAATAGCATGATCTTGGGATCCATCATCAGCGCGCGCACGATGGCGACGCGTTGCTGCTGGCCGCCGGAGAGTTGGGCCGGATAGGCCTTCACCTTCTCCGGGAGATTGACCTTCGCCAGCAAATCTATGGCGCGATCGACGGCCTCTCCGCGAGGCATGCGGAGGACGCCGGTCGGCGCCTCGATGAGGTTGCCGAGAACGGTCAGGTGAGGAAACAAGTTGAAGGCCTGGAACACCATACCGATATGGGCGCGAAAGCGGGCGATGTCGCCCGCGCCGAGTCGGCGGCCGTCCTGCCAGAGGCCGTTGGCGTCGATTTTCGTCGCCCCGACATGAATGGCCCCGCCCTGGATCGGCTCGAGGTGATTGACGCACCGGACCAGCGTGCTCTTACCCGAACCGCTGGGACCGATGATGGCCACCGTAGCGCCGCTCGGCACATCGACATCGATGCCGCGCAAGACTTCGAGCTTGCCGAACCGCTTATGCACGCTATCGAGGCGGACCGGTTCGCCGCTCATCTCAGCTATTCCGTGCGGCGGTGCTGGAAGTAGCCGAAGTTCGGCAGCAGCTTCGTGACCTGGCGAACGCCGGCGGAGATGGACAGGACCATGGCGAAGTAGATCAGCGCGATGAAGGTGTAGACCGGCATGGGCAGGAACGTCGCCGAAGCGACGAGATTGGCCTGGTACATCAAGTCCGGCACCGCGATGATCGACACGATACTCGTCGATTTGAAGCAGGTTACGAACTGGTTGAGGATGCCCGGAATCATGCGGATGACTGCTTGCGGCACGACGATGCGCGCCATCAATCGCAGATAGGTCATGCCGAGCGATTGCGATGCCTCGACTTGGCCCCGGTCGATCGATTCGATGCCGGCGCGGAACTCCTCGGCCAGATAGCCGCTCGATTGCAACGCCAGCGCGATGACGGCGCTGGTATAGGCGCTGAACTTGATGCCGACGATCTCCGGCCAGGCGAAGTGTACCCACACCAACTGCACCAGGATCGGCGTGTTGCGGCAGAACTCGACGAACAGAATGGCCGGCGAGCGGAGGATCCGGCTGCGCGACAGCGATCCGAAGCACCCTAGCATGCCCAGCGCCATGGCGAAGAACATGGCGAGAAAGCTGAGCTGCACCGTGATCCAGAGGCCGTGGACGAAGATATCGCTGTACTCCCAGAACAGGCGACCGAGTCGTTCTGGCGACATCGCGACCTCCACGGCCCCCGGATTGCGGCGCTGGCTTCAGTTCTTAACGAACGGATTGGTGCGGGCCATATAGTCCTCGTAGAGATTGACCGACACGTTGTTGGCCGCCACCCAGCCCGAGAAGGCGTCGAGGAAGTCCTTCCACGCCGGATCCCCGTAGCGGATCGCCCACCCGTTCGGAGCATTACCGAAATCCTGGCCGGGGAAGCCCATGGCGCCCCAGGCCGCGTTTTCGGGCACTTGCAGCCACCACTTCACCGTGATCGCGGGCAGAACCGCGGCGTCGGCGTCGCCGCGCTTGACCTGATCGACGATCTGAATCGTGGTTTGCGTCTTCACCGCCAGCACCTTGGCCTTCGGGAACAAGCGCTGCACGGTCTCCTGCTCGCGCGTGCCGAGTTCGGCAATCAAAGTGATGCCGGGATCGTTCATGTCGCTCGGGTTCTTGAGACCCTTGGGATTGTTTTTGGGAATGACGACGTTGATGCCCTTGGCCCCGAACGGCCGGATGTAGTTGACCTCGAGCGCGCGCGGCGCGTTGTAGACGATCGAGGATCCGAACAGGTCGCACGTGCCCTGCTTAATCGACAGCACCGCGACGTCCCAGCCGACCTCGACCGGCTCGACCCTGACTTTCATCCACTTGGCAAGTTCGTCGACCAGATCGACCATAACCCCGGTCCACTTGCCGGTGCGCGGATCCTTGAAATTGTCCGGCATGCCTTGGGCGAAGCAGACCTTCATCGTCCCGTCCCTCTTGACCTTGTCGAGGACGGAAGTCTGCGCTTTCGCTGGACCCGCCAGCGCCGCAGCGAGTGCCAGCACCGTGAAACCGAACAACGCATGTCTAAGCCGCATTTAGTCCTCCTGTCTTGGGTGGATAACTCGCTTGGCGTGAACAGTCTTGCTGTCGAAATGCTACTTTCGCGACGGCTCGTTACACTCGCGCCGCGAATGCGCGCACCGGCGCGCCCGTCCCCTGAACGAGCTTGATCGGAAAGGCGCAAATCTCCCACTCGCCTTCGGCCAAGCGATGCACGTTCCGCGTCACCTGCAGCATCATGATTCCGCCGTGCAGCACGGCATTATGGACCGGCGTGGTCACGTCCACCGGTTCATCGAGACCCACCAGATCGGTGATGACCACGCTCGGCTTGCGCGCGGCGACCCACTTGGCGCCCTCGGCGGTGATGAACTGGCGATCGTCGCCGTAGCGGTCGGGTCGGGTGTAGTAATTCCTGGAATGCTCGGTCCAGACCACGACGCCGTCGCCCGGCTCGATCGTGATGCCGGTGCGGCGCATCGCCCGCTCGAAATCGTCCGGGCCGATGCCTTCGAGCGGCTTCTTGTGCGTCATGTCGAAGGCCTTGGCGCGGAAGATCAGCCTGTCTACCGGCACGTCGTGGATCGCCGGACCGTGCTCGTCGAAGTGATAGGGAACGTCGAGATGCGTGCCGGCGTGCTCGGTCAGCATCATCGAGTGAGTCAGGTACGAGAGCTCTCCCTTGTAGAAGAACGAGGTCAAGGTGTGGTTGGCGCGCGACCAATAGGTGGGCACGGCACCCAGCGCCGGCATTCCGGCGAAAAAGTCGAGCGTCATGTCGACGATCTCTCGCGCCCGCCAGTTCACCAGACCGACGGCGCGCACGATCGAGCCGGCGGTGCCGCGCACGCGCAAGGGGCCGCAGAAAAGGTGCCAGGACTTCCCGGCGAGCGGCGCCAGGTTGGCGAGCTGCTCGGCGGTGATTGCGCCCCCTCGGTGCAGGATGCGCTTGACCGTGAAGCGGTCGTCGCTCGGCTTGCCGATGCCCGGAAAGTCGGCGGCGACGATCCCCGCCTTCCTCCCGATCAGGTATTCGGCGCCGTCCGGCGTCAATTGCGGGCGGTGCCAGAAATAGTCGGGGTCCTTGAGATAGAGATCGTGGCCGGTCCACAGCACCGCCGCGTCTCCGGGGGTCAGCGCGGCGGCGCCCGCACGCTCGAGCTCGCCGGCCCCGATCGTCTCGCCGCGCTTGACGAATCGCAGGTCGAGCATGCGCGCCGGCCGAAGAAAGCGGTCGAGCGGAACCTCCTCGATCGGCGCGCCCTTGGGATCGAAGCGCAGCGGCCCGTCGACATGCGTACCGGTATGGTCGGTGGTCAGGAAAACGCGGCCGGCGCGCGACTGCGTGTGTTGGTAAAGTTGGCGCGAGTAGGCGTAGCTCAGGCGTTCCCAGATCTTCGGCCCAAGATCGTCGCAGGGCATTCCCTCGTAAAAGGGCACGCTAAGATCGACCGCCGCATCCGCGACCCGCATGGAGTCTCCCCACGTTGTCCCCGGCTGACTTCCGCGCTATTCTGCGTTCGGCCGAACGATCACACAAATCGCCTTTGCTTATTGCTAACGATAACGAATGAGTATCGATTCCCCGAGCCGCTCCATTGACCTGAAGCGCCTCGCCGCCTTCGTGGAGGTGGCGCGCCTCGGCAGCTTTCGCGCCGCCGCCCAGCGGCTCAACGCCACCCAACCCGCCGTCTCTGGGCGCGTGGCACAACTCGAACGCGAGCTCGGCGTCAGACTGCTCGATCGGACGAGCCGTTCGTGCCGGCTGACCCCCGGCGGCCGGCGGGCACTGGCGCATGCCGAGCGGATGTTCGCCGTAGCCTCGGAGCTGCGCGCCAGCGCCGGGGGGGTGGATTCCCTCACCGGCACGTTGCGCATCGGAGCGGTCGATACGGTCGCCATGACGTGGCTGCCCGAGTTGCTGATGGAAATCGAGAGGCGCATGCCCAAGGTAGCGGTCGAACTCGATGTCGACCTGTCGACGAGCCTGATCGAGCAATTGCGATCGCGCTCGATCGGCCTCGCCATCGTGGTCTCGCCGGTCGAGATGGCCGGCGTCCGATCCTGGCCGTTGGGGCCGATGGGCCTGCGCTGGATGGCCAGCCCCGAATTGCGTCTACCGGCCCCGGTCTTGACGCCGCGGAGCCTGGCGGAGTTCCCGATCGTCGTCCACCGCGGCAGCCGACACGCCTCCATAGTCCAGGCCTGGATTCGGCGGTCGGGACGGGTGCCGCCGCGCTTCAGCGCCTGCAATAGCTTGGCCACGATCGTCCGGCTCACGCAGGTGGGGGCCGGTATCGCGCTGCTGCCGGCGCCGGCGGTACGCGACGAGATCCGCGCCGGCAGTCTCGTCTTCGTGCCCTCGCGCGGCGCCACGCCGGTGAACGAGTTGGCCCTCGCCTGCATGGAGGGCGAGATCGATATCGTGCAGCGTACGGCGCTGCGCCTGGCCCGCGCCGTGGCGGCGCGGCGAAGGCAACCGCGATGACCGGGGCGGGCGCCCGCGTCGCAAGCGGCGAGCGCTTCGCCGCGGTCTCCGGCTGTCCCGAGGCGACAGCGGCGGCGCTCGCTGTCCTCGATCGTCGCGGCAACGTCTTCGACGCCGCACTCGCCGCCTCGGCGGTGCTCTGCGTGGCGCTGCCGCATGCCGTCGCGCTCGGCGGCGATCTGTTCGCGCTCGTGCGTCGCGGGAGCTCCGGCCGCGTCGTCGCGATAAACGCCACGGGCGCCGCACCGGCCGAGGCCACGATCGAAGCCTATCGTTCGCGCCTCTTGCCGCGCGTGCCGGCGATCGGACCGTTGTCGATACAAGCACCCGGACTGGTCGCCGGATGGCAGGCCATCGCTGATCGCTTCGCATCGCTACCGCTGGCGGCGCTGCTCGAACCGGCGATCGCCATGGCCGATCTGGGGTTTCCCGCCGGGGGCAGGTTGGCGCGCATCGCCGAGGAGCTCTACGCCGACTATTCGCCGATACCCGGGTGGCGGGAGGCGTTCGCGCCCGCCGGCCGGCCGATCTCGGCCGGCGAACGGTTGCGACAGCCGGCGCTCGCCGGGACGCTACGTGAGATCGCCGGGCGCGGCGCCGCGGGCTTCTATTCGGGTCCGGTGGCGCGCGACATCGCCGCCACCGTACGCCGCGCGGGCGGCCTCCTGAGCGAGAACGACCTCGAGGCGGTGAGGGCCGAGGAACACGAGACGTTGTCGATCTCCTATAGCGGGGCGCGCATCCACACCCAGCCACCGATCTCGCAGGGCGTGGTCCTGCTGCGCGCCATGCGTCTCCTGGCGCAGGCGGACGGCGTCGATCCGAGCGACGACGTCCGGTGGTGGCCCATTGCGGCGCGCGCCATCGCTAGGGCGTTTGCCGAACGGCTGGCGCTGCTCGGCGATGATTCCGACGCACGGCGGCGCGCCGAAGCGCTGCTCGACGGCACATGCGCCGCCGATGCGCGGGACCTTGCCGCCCGACAAGGCGGCGAAACGACGTCGTTGGCCGTGGTCAATGCCAGCGGCGACGCGATCGGGATCATCCAGAGCGTGTTCGCCGATTTCGGCTCGGGCGTAGTCGGCCGAGAATCGGGCGTCTTGCTCAACAATCGCTTGAGCGCATTCTTCCTCGATCCCGGGCACCCGAACGCACTCAAGCCCCGGCGAAAGACGATGCACACGCTGCACGGCTACCTCGCCGAGGACGCGCGCGGCTTCAAATTCGTCGGCGGCTCTCCCGGTGGCGACAACCAGCCGCAGGTCAATTTGCAAGTCCTGAGCCGCGTGCTCGATCGCGGCGAAGACCCTGGCGAGGCCGTGGCGGCGCCGCGCTGGTCGGTATTTCCGGGAACCAATCCGGCCGATCTCGAAGGCGCGCGGACCGCGACCGTCAAGTGCGAACCCGGCCTCGATCCGGCATTGGGCGAGGCGTTCCGCGCCGCGGGATTCGCGCTCCAGCGCGAGACCGCCGCCAATATCGGCAGTGCCAAGCTGGTCGGACGGATAAGCGACAAGCTCGGCGCCTGGGCGGACGATCGCCGTGAGGGCAGCGTCGGCGCCTCCTAGAGCCCGAATGAGAACTCACAACGGGCTCCCAGGGGCCTGGCTGACGGCGCAAGACCGTCCGCAAGAAGATCACCGCGCCGGCGTGGGCGCCTTATAGGCAAGGAAGCCGAGGATCGCGTCGATCAGCTTTTCCGGCTCGTCGCCGCGCACGGCATGGCTGCTCTCCTCGAAGATGCGCAGGTCCGAGCCGGGGATCAGGCGGTGTATCTCCTGCGAGAATTCGGGCGGGCAGATCCAGTCGTGGCGACCGGAGACAATCAGGGTCGGCGCGGTTATGCGCGACAATTCGGGGCGCAGGTCGAAATCCTGCAGGAACCCTCCGGGGGCGAAGGCGCGATTCAGGGCCTGGGGCGATAGCCGGCCGCGGTCGCGGCTCGCCTTGGCGGCGGCGGCGTCGTAGCGCCACGAATAGAGCGGGCTGTGTGTACCGAGAATTCCATCCGGTTGACTCACGGCTGGATCGCGCTAGCGTCGAGCGTG
>VGCQ01000233.1 GCA_016870055.1 Alphaproteobacteria bacterium
TGGCGACGCCGTCGGAGGTGACGCTGCCGGAGGTGACGCTGCCGGAGGTGACGCTGCCGGAGGCGCCGACGGTGGGGGCGGTGCGGCGGCGCTGTCGCGACGCTGCGCCGGCCACGCTTCGGGCGGCAGGCTGGGGGCGGCGTTGCGCGTATCCTGGGCAGGCGCCGCTGGTGCGCTCGGCGCGGCGGCAGGCGTTGCACTGTCGGTCGACGCGGACGCAGCGGGGCGCGACGCCAGCAGGCGATCCGGCACGGGCGGCACTTTCTCGGCGACGACCGACCGATCACGCGGCAGGTAATGCCAGGCGGCATAGCCGGCGGCGACCACGAGCAGCACCGTCAGGACTGCCAAGCCGATCGGCACGCGCTTCTCGACGATCGGGAAGTCGGCCGGCAGAGCGACCGGCCGCTTGATCGGCACCGGGCCGGAGAGATGGTAGGCGGTCAGCACCTTCTCGGGATCGAGCCCGACATGCACGGCATAGGCACGGAGGAAGGCGGGGATGTAAGCGGCACCCGGCAGCTTGTCGAAGCGACCTTCCTCGATCGCCTCGAGATGGGCGCGACGGATGCGAAGGCTTTTTTCCACATCGGACAAGCCAAGGCCACGCGCCTCGCGCTGATCGCGTAGCAGGCGTCCGACCGCGCGCCCCGGCGAGGCTTCGCGCTCCAACGCACGCCAATCGACCTGATCTGGCATGATGTCCCCTGCGATTTTTCCCCTCGCGACGAGTTCTAGCAGAGGCCTTGTGGCAGGGCAAAAGCGATTCGAGTTTTTGCTCTAAATTTCGATCGAGTGATCGGCTGCGAACAGACGCAGCGTCTCGCGCATGGGACGATCGGGTTGGGAAAGCGCAGCATTCATGAAACCAGTCGCTTCGTTCAGGTCGAGCGAACGAACCATCGCCTTCACCGGACCGATCGACCCCGGCACCATCGACAGCGTGCGCACGCCGATCGCCAAGAGGGCCAGGGCTTCGACCGGCCGGCCGGCCATTTCGCCGCAGACCGCCATATCGACGCCGGCGGGGCGCGCCTTGCCGACCACAAAATGTAGCAATCTCAGCAGGGCCGGAGACAAGCTATCGTAGCGACCGGCCAAGCGGCTGTTGCCGCGGTCGGCGGCATAGAGGAACTGCAAAAGATCGTTCGTGCCGACCGAAACGAAGTCGACATGCGGCAACAGGCTGTCGAGCTGCCAGGCCAGCGCCGGCACCTCGAACATGACGCCGACCCGCAGCTGCTCGGGCACCGGCTGACCACGCCGCCTGGCGCGTTCCATCTCGAGATCGAGCAGACGCCGCGCGCTCAGAAGCTCGCCGACCTCGGCGATCATCGGGAACATCACCGACAGCGGCCGGCCGTTGGCGCCTTGGATCAGGGCGCGCAACTGGCGGCGCAACATCGCCGGCCGATCGAGGCCGATGCGAATGGCACGCCAGCCCATCGCCGGGTTGTCGTCGCCGAACGCGCCGACATAGGGCAGCACCTTGTCACCGCCGACATCCAATGTGCGGAAGGTCACAGGACGGCCATCGGCGACATCGAGCACGCGGCCGTACAGCCATGCCTGAGCATCGACGTCGGGAAACTCCGAACGCACCATGAACGGAATCTCGGTCCGGTAGAGACCGACGCCGTCGGCACCGGTCTCCTCGAGGTGCTGCATGTCGATCAGTAAACCGGCGTTCATATTCAGCGAGACTCGCGCCTGGTCGCGCGTCGCCGACGGCAGGTCGCGCAGGGCCACGTACTTGCGCCGGCGCTCGTCGCGCGCGGCGATGGTGGCATGAATGGTCTGCAGGATGTCCTCGGCCGGCCGCACCAGGACCTGCGCATTGTCGCCGTCGACCACGATCGGGTCACCAGGCTCGACCCGCGCCAGGACGTCGGCGGCACGGCCGACGACGGGGATATCGAGGGCACGCGCCACGATCGCGACGTGGCTCATCGCCGAGCCTTCCTCGAGCACGAGGCCGCGCAGGCGGGTGCGGTCGTAGTCGAGCAGCTCGGCCGGCCCCATGTCGCGGGCGACGATGATCATGTCGTCGGGCAGCGACGCGGGGTCGGCGGCGACACGGCCCGACAGCCGCAGCAGCACCCGGTTGGTGAGGTCCTGCAGGTCGCTCAGCCGTTCGCGGATGTAGGGGTCGCTCGACTGGCCGAGGCGGGCGCGAACGTCGTCGAAGGCGCGCTGCACGCTCGCCTCCGCCGTGAGGCCCGAGCCGACCGCCTCGCGCACGCGCTCCAGCCAGCCGCGATCGTCGACGAACATGCGAAAGGTCTCAAGGATCTCGCGCTGCTCGCCGGACTGCATGTCGTGTGCCTCGAGCATGCGATCGACATCCTCGCGCACGCCGTGCGCCGCCTCCTCGAAGCGGCTCAGCTCCTGCTTGATGTCCTCGGCCACGACCTTCTGGATCGAGATGCGCGGCTCGTGCAGCACGGCACGGCCGATCGCCACGCCGGGCGTCAGCTGCACCCCTTCGACGCGCAGCGGCAGCAGGCCGAGTCCGTCGACCTGCTGCATCTCGTTGGGGCTGACGAAGTGGCCGGCGGCGATCAGCTCGGCCAGCACCATGGCGATGGTCTGGAGGGTCTCGACCTCTTCTTCGTCATATTGCCGGCGCGTGCGGTTCTGCACGACCAGCACGCCCAGCACGCGGCCGGCGCGCACGATCGGCACGCCAGCCAGCGAATGGTAGATCTCCTCGCCGGTCTCCGGCCGGTAAGCGAATTGCGGATGGGCCTGCGCGTCGTCCAGAGCGAGCGACCGGTTGTGGGCGGCGATGTCGCCCACCAGACCCTCGCCTACCCGCAGGCGGGTGCGATGCACGGCCGAGGGGTTGAGGCCCTGGGTGGCGAACAATTCCAGCACCTCGCCGGCGCGCAGCAGGTAGATCGAGCAGACCTCGGCCACCATCTCGTTGGCGACCAGGCGCACGACCTCGCCCAGCGGATCGTCGATGGACTCGGCACGCGCCATCGTATCCCGGAGCCGCTTGAGGAGCATTCGCGGTCCGGCCGAAGGAGTCGTTCTCTCCATGGTCAGACCGCGGGCGGCTTGAGTCGGACGACGACGAAGCTGCGGTCAATCAGGCGCGCGCCGACACACCATGCGGCCGCCGAGCGGCGGGCATTTTCGCAGTTGGTGTGAGCGTGGGCGACGCGCATGTCGGCCTTATAGCAAGACCCGCGCCGAACTGCCTACCCATCAAGTTCGCATAAGCAGCAGAGAAACTCATGCGAAGCCGGGCCGCCGCCGCAAGCGGCCGCGCCGTCAGGCGGCGTCGAGCTCGTAGGCCGTGTGCAACGCGCGAACGGCGAGCTCGGTGTATTCGGCGGCGACCAGCACGCTCACCTTGATCTCGGAGGTCGAGATGACCTGGATGTTGATGCCCTTGGCGGCCAGCGTCTCGAACATCTTGAGCGCCACCCCGGCGTGGCTGCGCATGCCGACACCGATCACCGACACCTTGGCGACGTTGGTGTCGGACTTCACCTCGGCGAACTTCAGCTCGGCCTTGGCGCGCTCCAGCCGCTCGACGGTCCGTGCCAGGTCGGCGCGCGGCACGGTGAAGGTGATGTCGGTCGAGCTGCCGTCGAGCGACACGTTCTGCACGATCATGTCGACATTGACGTTGATCTCGGCGAGCGGTCCGAAGATCGCCGCTGCGACGCCCGGCCGGTCGGCGACGCGCGTCACCGTGATCTTCGCTTCGTCCTTGGAAAAGGCGATGCCGCTCACGACGGATTTCTCGAGTCCCTGGGCCATGATCTCTTCCTCGTCCACTACCAGCGTGCCGGGCAGGTCGCTGCCCAAGGCCGCGTCGAACGACGACAGCACCTGCACGCGGACATGATGGTTCATTGCAAGCTCGACGGAACGCGTCTGCAGGACCTTGGAGCCCTGCGAGGCCATCTCGAGCATTTCCTCGTAGGTCACGCGGTCGATCTTGCGCGCCTTCTCGACGATCCGCGGATCGGTCGTGTAGACGCCGTCGACGTCGGTGTAGATGTCGCAGCGGTCGGCCGCCAGCGCCGCCGCCAAGGCGACCGCCGAAGTGTCCGACCCGCCGCGGCCGAGCGTCGTGATGCGGCCCTCCGGCGACAGGCCCTGGAAGCCCGGCACGACCGGCACCTCGCCGGCCGCCATGGCGCGCGCCATGTCGGCGGTGTCGATGTCGAGGATGCGCGCCTTGGCGTGGGCGGCGTCGGTGCGGATCGGGATCTGCCAGGACATCCAGGAGCGCGACTTCACGCCGAGCTGCTGCAAGGCCAGCGCCAACAACCCGATCGTCACCTGCTCGCCGGTCGCCACGACGACGTCGTACTCGCGGGCATCGTGCAAGGGCGCGACCTCGTTGACCCACTTCACGAGCTGGTTGGTGGCGCCCGACATGGCCGAGACCACGACCGCGACCTGGTTGCCGCGCTCGACCTCGGCTTTCACTTTGCTGGCGACGTTCTTGATACGGTCGACGTCGCCGACCGACGTGCCGCCGAACTTTAGGACAATGCGCGCCATGGACCTGCTCGAAAGCGGGGTATAGACACCGTGAGCACCTGTCGGGTCAAGGCCAGCGATGAGCAACCCCGCGCATACCACCGTCGACCCTGCCGAGGTCGAGCGCTTCTCGCGGATTTCCGCCGAATGGTGGGATCCCAGCGGCAAGTTCGCGCCGCTGCACCGGCTCAATCCGCTGCGTGTCGGCTATGTGCGCGACCGCGCCGCGGCACATTGGCGGCGCGATGCGCTATCGGGCAATCCGCTCGACGGCCGGTCGGTGCTCGACATCGGCTGCGGCGGCGGCCTGCTCTGCGAGCCGATGGCGCGGCTGGGCGCACAAGTGACCGGGATCGATGCCGCCGAACGCAACATCCGCGTCGCCGCCCGCCATGCCGAGGGCCAGGGACTGACCATCGACTACCGCCAGCAGACGGCGGAAACGCTGGCCGGCATGGGCGCGCGATACGACATCGTGCTCGCTCTGGAGATCGTCGAGCACGTGGCCGACGTGGACCTCTTCCTGAAGTCGTGTGGCAGCCTGGTGAAGCCCGGTGGATTGCTGTTCCTGTCGACGCTCAATCGCACCGCCAAGGCGTGGGCGCTGGCCATCGCCGGCGCCGAGTATCTGCTCGGCTGGCTGCCGCGCGGCACGCACGACTGGCGCAAGTTCCTGAAGCCGTCGGAGGTCGTGAACGGCCTGCGCACCGGCGGCATCGAGACGCAGGAGATCGTCGGCGTTGTCTACAGCCCGCTCCGCCGGGCCTGGTCGCTCGACAAGGCCGACCTCGACGTCAACTACATGTTGTACGGAAGCAAGCCGGCATCCTGAGCGCAACGAAGGATTCCACGTCCGCCGCAATCGACGATGAGGACGACACGGATCAATTGCCCCGGGGAATCCACGGCAGGCGGCCGAACTCGATGCCCTCCTCGGCCAGCGCCTCGGCCTCCTCCTCGCTGGTCTGGCCGTAGATGCCGCGCTTGTCGCTCTCGCCGTAGTGGATCTTGCGTGCTTCCTCGGCGAAGCGATCGCCGACATGCTCGCAGTTCTTCTCGACTTCGGTCTGGACCTTGAGCAGCGCCTCGCGCAGCTCCTTGGGCATGCGGCGCGTCAGCGCCGCCATCTGCTGTCGCTCGGCGGTCGGCTCCGGTGGTGGTGGCGGCGCGGCGGGCGGCGCCTCGACCGGCCCGCCGGTCTTGGCCTTGTTGCCCTTGGTGCCGAGCCGCGGCGTCATCAGTGCGCGCTCGACCTTGGTGTCGCCGCATACCGCGCAGCCGATCAAAGATTTCTTTTCCTGGCGTTCGTAGGTCTTGCTGTCCTTGAACCAGCTTTCGAATTCGTGGCCTTTGGCGCAGCGCAGTCGGTATAGGATCATGAAAAATGCGGAATTTCGGCTGTTGGCACTCTGAGCCCTGGAGTGCCAGAGATGATGGGGTGTGATCGTGGCCGACGCAAGAGGGGTCCCGTCACCGTGGATCGTGCAATGGGCCGGTCTGGCTCCAGCCGGCGCGACGGTTCTGGACGTCGCAGCCGGCGGCGGCCGCCACGCCGTGTTTTTCGTCGAACGTGGTCATCGCGTGACGGCCGTCGACCGCGATACCACCGCTCTGCCCTCTCACCCCGACCTGGAAATTGTGACGGCCGATCTCGAAGACGGCAGCCCGTGGCCCCTGCCGGGCCGTCGGTTCGGCGCGGCCGTGGTCACCAACTATCTGCATCGGCCGCTGCTGCCCACTTTGCTCGATGCCGTCGAACCGGGCGGCGTGCTGCTCTACGAGACGTTCATGGCCGGCAACGAGCGTTTCGGCCGGCCGAGCCGGCCGGAGTTTCTGCTGAAGGACGGCGAGCTGCTCGAGGTCGTGGGCGGCCGCTTCTCGGTGGTTGCCTATGAGGCACGGCTGATCAGCGAGCCCAAGATGGCGATGGTCCAGCGCATCGCCGCGCGCAAACTGTAGGGCGCTACTCGGCGGCTTTGGCGATCGCCGGCTTGTGCAACTCGGGCGCGCCGTATTTGCGATCGTGCGTCAGCGACGGCACCATCTTGCGCGCCTCGGCGACCTTGCCGAGATCGACCTCGGCCACGACGAAGCCCGCCTTCTCGCCGCCGGCATCGGCCAGCACCTCGCCCCATGGCGCCACGACGATCGAATGGCCGTAGGTCTTGCGATTGGAGCCCTTGTGCGTGCCGACCTGCGCCGGCGCGAACACGAAGCAGCCGGTCTCGATGGCGCGAGCCCGCATCAGCGTATGCCAGTGAGCCTTGCCGGTCGGCACGGTGAAGGACGACGGGATCGCGAGCATGGTGGCGCCGGCATGCGCGAGATCGCGATAAAGATAGGGAAAGCGCAAGTCGTAGCAGATCGTCATGCCGAGCACGCCCCACGGCGTCTCCGCCAGCACCGCCTTTTCGCCCGGCCGGAAGGTCGACGATTCGCGGTAGCTCTCGCCGCCTGCGAGCTGGACGTCGAACATGTGGATCTTGTCGTAGCTCGCCACGATGCCGCCCGCGGCATCGATCAGGTAGGACCGATTGCGGATCTGTTCCTCGCCCGGCACGCGGACATGGATCGAGCCCAGCAGGAACCATGCGCCGGTCTCGCGGGCGCCGGCGCGCGCGGCCGCCAGCATGGCGTGCGCCTCCTCGGTTTCCGCCTTCTGCAGGGTCTCGGCCCGGTTGGCGCCGATCAGGCCGGTATTCTCCGGCGTCATGATGAAGTCGGCGCCGCCATCGCGCGCTCGCCGCGCTTCGGCGCGCACGAAGGCGACGTTCTCGGCCATTTCGTTGCTGACGTTGGTCTGGATCAAGCCGGCCTTGAACGTGCTGGTCATGACGGGTGCCTCAGCCGGGTTGCGCCAGCAAGGGATCGAGTTTGCCCGAGTGATCGAGGGCGGCGAGCTCGTCGGACCCGCCGACATGCTGGCCGTTGATGAAGATCTGCGGCACCGTCGTGCGCCGGGAGCGCTCACGCATCTCGGCCCGCTTCTTGTCGTCCATCATCACGTCGATTTCCTCGTAGGCCGCGCCCTTGCTGTCGAGCAGGCCTTTGGCGCGCGCGCAGTAACCGCAGAACGGCGTGGTGTAGATCTCGACCTTGGCCATCATCAACCTCTTTGGCCGTTTATACCGCCG
>VGCQ01000234.1 GCA_016870055.1 Alphaproteobacteria bacterium
GGCGTCCAAAGCCGAGAACAGGTCGCGATGCGCCATGCTGGCGCGTTGCAGCCCCGAGCTCACCGACACGAAGACGATGAAAAAGACGTGGATCGACGACACCGCCGCCGGCGTCGCCTCGCGACTGAGCAGGACCAGGAAGATCGGGCCGAGCGCGATCGACGGCACCGAGTTGACCACCGCGGCCAGCCGATCGGCACCCGGCCGCAGTGGCGGCAGCAAG
The DNA here is from genome assembly GCA_016870055.1 of Alphaproteobacteria bacterium. Lineage (GTDB taxonomy): Bacteria > Pseudomonadota > Alphaproteobacteria > Reyranellales > Reyranellaceae > Reyranella. The sequence goes on from VGCQ01000234.1 coordinate 224, forward strand.
TGCGTCGCCGCCGCCAGCACGAGACCGACACCGGCGCCCCAGAGATAGCCCCAAGCCGTCGATTCCAGGGTCGCGCCGAGGGCGCGCCGGAACATCGGCAGGCGGGCGGGATCGAGCAGCATGGCAAGCACATCGCTCAAAGCCGGCCAGGAGATACCCAAGAGGCCGCTACGGCCCACCACCTCCCACGCCAACAGGAAGAGCGCGATGCCGAGCGTGCCGAGCGCCGTGGTGCGCAAGGCGTTCATCGGTGCGGAGCCTCGGCCGATGCCGATGCGTTGGAATCGAGTGCCGCCGTCAGATCGTCGACCAGCCGGTGGAAATCCTCCGTCCGCATCACTGTCGGATCGCGCGGCCGCGCGAACGGCACCGTGACCTCGCGCAGGATGCGGCCGGGCCGGCCGCTCATCACCACCACCCGGTCGGCCAGGAACAGCGCCTCGTCGACCGAATGGGTGATCAGCAGCGTCGTGATCCGGCGCGCCGACCAGATGCGCTGCAGCTCGACATTCATCTGCCGCCGGGTGACGGCATCGAGGGCGCCGAACGGCTCGTCGAGCAGCAGCACCTCGGGCTCCAGCACCAGGGCGCGGGCGATCGAAACGCGCTGGCGCATGCCGCCGGACAGTTGCTTGGGTCGCGCCGCCTCGAAGCCTTTCAGGCCGACCAGGTCGATCAGCCGGGCGATCGCCGCGTCGTCGACGCCGCGTCCGGCGATGCGAAACGGCAGGGCGATGTTGTCGCGCACGCTGAGCCACGGCAGCAGTGCATGGTCCTGGAACGCCACGCCCAACGCGTGGCGGGCCGAGACCAGGCCGGGCATGTCGCCGTTCACACGCACCTGGCCCTCGGTCGGCGCCTCGAGCGACGCCACCAGCCGCAGCAGGGTGCTCTTGCCGCAGCCGCTCGGGCCCAGGATCGCCACGAACTCGCCGGCGGCGATCGACAGGGTGAGGTCGGTGAGCGCCAGCACGCCCTCGGCGCTGCCGGCCAGCGCAAAGCGCTTGCTGACCCGCTCCAGGGCGATTGCCGCGTCCATCGCCCCTAGGCCGTCATGGCGTCGAAGCGCTGCATCAATTTGGGCAGGCGCTCGGCCAGCCGCCGGTCGATTTCCTCGCGATCGACAGTGAGCAGCTCGCGGTCCTTCATCACCACGTTGCCGTCGATCACCACGGTGCGCACGTCGCGGCCGACCACGATGTTGGCGGCGATGAAGTAGATGTCCTGGATCGGCATCTGATCGAGATGGCTGCGGTCGACCAGCAGGATGTCGGCCTTCTTGCCGACCTCCAGGCTGCCGATCTCCTTCTCCAGCCCCAGCGAGCGGGCGCCGCCGTTGGTCGCGACCTGCAATATCTCCTCGCTCGGCATGACGTTACGGTGCGAGTAGGGCGTGCCGGCCACCGCCTGTTGACCGACCCGCGCCATGTGCGCCACCTGGAAGATGTCGAGCGAGCCCCACGACGCCGCCCCGTCGGTGCCGAGGCCGATATCGATGCCGCGGCGCCACATCTCGAGCAGGCGGTGCGGGCCGATATGGTAGTTGTTGAAGGCGCAATGGCAGGCCGACGGGCGATGCTTGACGTAGAGGTCCATCTCGTTCTCCGAGAGCAGGACCGAATGGGCGCAGTGCATGTGGCGGTCGAGCGCGCCCAGGCTCAGCAGATACTCGGCCGGCCGCTTGCCAAACTTGGCGAGCGAGTAGTCGATCTCGTAGACGCCTTCGCAGAGATGAGTGTGGACCTTGACGCCGAGCGTGCGCGCCGCCTCGGCCATGGCGCCGATCAGCTCGGGCGTGCAGGTCATGATCTGGCGCAGCGACAACCAGGCCTGCACGCGATCGGTGCCGCCCTTCTTGCCCTGCCAGCGCTTGACCAGGCCGATATTGCCGTCGAGCGCGCGCTTGGTCGTGGTGATCATCGTTTTCGGCCAATGGGCGCCCTGGTCGATGGTGTTGAGCGACACGAAGCCCCTGATGCCGGTGTCGATCGCCGCCCGCGCCATGGCGTCGGGATGCGGTCCGCCCGCCTCGGCAAAGCAGGTGGTGCCGACCGAGATCATGTTGGCGTAGCACAGCAGGCCGCTCAGATAGACATCCTCGTCGGTCAGCATGCTCTCGAACGGCACATAGTAGTTCCACCACACCGGAATCTTGACCGGCCGGCGGCGGTCGATCTCGGCGATCTTGCCGCGCAGCAGGGTCTGCGCGGTGTGGACGTGGCCGTCGATCATGCCCGGCATGGCGATCTGGCCCGCGCCGTCGATCGTCGAGGTCGGCCGGACTCGCCGGCGGGCCGCCGATGCTTTGCCGATCCAGACGATGCGATTGCCCTTCACCGCAATCGCGCCGTCGCGGATCACATTGTTGCGGCCGTCGATCGTCACGACATCGCAGCCGCTCAGCAGCAGGTCGACCTTCTGCGGCCCGCTCGCCGTTCTCGCGGTCATGGTCAGCCCTTGATGCCGGCGTAGACGTCCTGCATCACGGCGAAGTCGCAGATCTTGTCGACATCGGGGATCTTCTCGCGGCCCGACGCCCTGACCGCCTCGAGCATCGGCCCGGCGATCGAATCGCGGTCGAGCACCAGCAGCTTCTGGTCGGGTTTGGCCGGGTTCTTCATCATGGCGTATTGCAGCTCGTTCTGCCGGGTCTGCTGCCTGAGGTCGAGGCCGAGATCGGCGCCGTACTTCTCGACCGCGAGCTTGGCGGCGACCGCCGGATCCTTCTGGTTGGCGATCCAGCCGCGCGTCAGCGCCCGCAGGAACTTCACCACGGTGGCGCGCTCGGCCTGCAGGTAGGCACGCGTAACGAACACCAGGTTGGTGTAGGCCCGGTAGCCCATCGAATCGAACGAGGTGAAGAAGAAGTCCTTGCCGCGTACCATGTTCATCTTCACTTCGAGGGTCACCGCCTGGTTGGTGCCGAAGGCGGTGTAGCCGTCGCCGGCCTTGGCGAGCAGCGGCTCGGGCGAGAATCCGGCCGGCACGAACTCCCATTGCTTGGGCAGGTTGTTCAGCGCCAGCGTGGCGTCGATCGCCGTGCGCTCGTTGGGTCCCTGGGCCAGGATCTTCTTGCCGACGATGTCGCTCGCCTTGAGGATCGGCTTGCCCGGCAACGACAGGATGCCGAGCGGCGACACCGGGAAGGTGCCCGCCACCAGCACGAAGTCGTTGCCGCGATTGACCGCGTCGACGAACGGCAGCCAGGAGCCGAAGCCGAACTCGGCGCCTCCGGCCGCCACGGTGACGGGGGGCGGCGGCGCATTGGGCCCGCCCGGCAGGGTCTTGAGATCGAGGCCCTCTTCCTTGAAGTAGCCGTTCTCCAGGCCCATCCAGATGCCGGCATATTCGACGTTGTTGATCCAGCCGAGTGCGGCCCGGACCGGCTTGGCCTGCGCCCACGCCGGTACCGCTCCGCCTGCCATCGCCGCGACCGCCGTGGCTTGCAGGAATTGCCTGCGCTGCATGTCCCCTTCCTCAAGATGCTCCCCGACGCGTCAACGGTACTCCCGCCTGCAAGCCTCGGGCCAGGGCGTCGATGGGCGTTATCCACCACCGCCCAGTCGGCCTGCATCGCGCCATTCGACACGCGATTTGAGCCGCCTGACGGGAGCGTGCTAGCCTTGCGCCCAGGGAAAAGGCCTGCAAGGCACCCGGTGCTGCGCCTCCCCCTGACTCGGCAACGGACCAGACCGCGAACCCGTTCGAGGGAGGCTGCGATGGCAAACAGCGTCTACAAAGTGATCGAGCTGATCGGCACCAGCAGCGAGTCCTGGGAGAAGGCGGCGAAGGCCGCCGTCGACCGTGCCGCCAAGTCGCTGCGCGACCTGCGTGTCGCCGAGGTCGTCGAGCAGGATCTGGTGATCGAGAAGGGCAAGGTCACGGCCTTTCGCACCAAGCTGAAGCTCTCCTTCAAGTACGAAGGCGGCGCCTGATCTCTCGCCGGACCGCGGGCTTGCGGGTCCGCTCATGCTCTTTGCTGGGAGCGCGCCCAGCCATGAGCGGGCGAGACGCCCGCGGTCCGCCAGGATAGAGTCTCTGCATGTCCTCCGGGCTGCTCGAAGACGCCTCGTTCAACCAGTCGCCTTCGTTCGGCGACGTCGACCTGTTCAGCGCCGATCGGCCGCTGGCCGACGCAGCGGCGCGGGCCGGCCTCGACCTCGCGGCACTTTCCACCTGCGGCAAAGACTACGGCGCCGCAGCGACGCTCGATCTCGGCCGCGTCGCCAACGAGAACCCGCCCAAGCTCCACACCATGGATGGCAAGGGCAACCGGCTGGATCTGGTCGAATTTCATCCCGCCTATCATGGGTTGATGGCCAAGAGCATCGGCTACGGCATCCACGCCTCGGCGCATGACGGCAGCGACAAGGCGGGGCCGATGTCGGCGCGGGCGGTACGGCTCTATCTCGCGACACAGGCCGAGAGCGGCCATATGTGCCCGATCACCATGACCCACGCCTGCATCGGCGCGCTGCGCGCCGAGCCTGCGCTGCTCGCCAAGTGGCTGCCCAAGATCGGCGGCCGCACCTATGACCCGCGGCCGCTGCCGTGGTGGGAAAAAGACGGCGTGACGCTTGGCATGGGCATGACCGAACGCCAAGGCGGCACCGACGTGCGCGCCAACATCACCATGGCCGCGACGACAGGCGACCATGTCGAGATCACCGGCCACAAATGGTTCATGTCGGCGCCGATGTGCGATGCCTTCCTGGTGCTGGCCCAATCTCGACGTGGGTCGGCGGACGGCGGTCTCACCTGCTATCTGATGCCGCGCTACCGACCCGACGGCAGCAAGAACCAGATCCGCTTCCAGCGCCTGAAGGACAAGCTCGGCAACAAGTCGAACGCGTCGTCGGAGGTCGAGTTCCACGGCGCCTATGCCGAACGGGTCGGCTCCGAGGGCGCCGGCGTGCGCACCATCATCGAGATGGTGAACCTCACGCGCCTGGACTGCGCCATCGCCTCGGCCGGCCAGTCGCGCATTGCGCTCAGCCAGGCCTTGAACCACATCCGCCACCGCTCGGTTTTCCAGCGCCGCCTCGCCGACCAGCCCTCGATGCGCGCCACCGTGGCCGATCTGGCGCTCGAATTGGAAGCCCAGGTGGCGCTGGTGTTCCGGTTGTGCCGCGCGTCGGAGCGTGCCGCTTCCGATCCGGCCGAAGCGGCTTACGTACGGCTGCTGACCCCGGCGGTGAAATTCCTGGTCTGCAAGAGCACGCCGCAGCTCGTCTACGAAGCGCTCGAGTGCCTGGGCGGCAACGGCTACACCGAGGACCTGCCGATGGCGCGGTACTTCCGCGAATCGCCGCTCAACGCCATCTGGGAAGGCTCGGGCAACGTCATGGCGCTCGACGTGCTGCGCGCTGCCGGCCGCCATCCCGACCAGGCGATGGCGACCGTCGGCGCGCTGGCCAAGACCGCGTCGGCCGCTTTCGACGTGCGGCAGCTCGCCGACACGCTGGCCGACGTGCTGCGCTCGGGCGATGCCGAGCGCCGCGCCCGTTTCGTCTGCGAGGGCCTGGCGAAGATCGCCGCCCTGGCCGCTTTGGTCGAGGCCAGGTCGGACTTCGCGCCGCTCTATGGCGACACGCGCCTCAGCGGCGGACGTCTTGCGCAGTTCGGAACGGCCGATCTCGGCAGCGCCGAAACCAAGCTGATGGACCGCGCTCTGTCAGCTTAGCGCGGACCGCGGGCGTCTCGCCCGTTCACGATTCATGAGGCGGGCAGGACGCCCGCGGTCCGAATCATGAATGGTTGCGGCGTTCTCCCCTCTCCCCCAAGATCGCCACCCATGAAAAAGATCTTCACCGCCTGTCTCGGCACCGAGACCAATACCTTCGCCGCCATCCCCACCGGACTTCAGCTCTTCGAGGACACCTGCCTGTTCCGCAAAGGCAGCTACGGCAAGAACGTGCCGATGTTCGGCGCGCCGCTTGCGGTCTGGCGCGGCCGCGCCGAGGCCAAGGGCTGGCAGGTGGTCGAGAGCCTGTGCGCGTTCGCCCAGCCGGCCGGCAAGACGGTGAAGAAGGTCTACGAAGCCTTCCGCGACGAGATCGTCGCCGACCTGAGAGCCGCCCTGCCGGTCGACGGCGTGTTCCTGTCGATGCACGGCGCCATGGTGGCCGAGGGCTACGACGACTGCGAAAGCGACATCCTGGCCCATGTGCGCAAGGTCGTCGGGCCCGACGTGCCGGTCGGCGTCGAGCTCGACCTCCACTGCAACATCGGCGACGGCACGCTGCGCGACGCCACCGCACTGGTGTTGTTCAAGGAGTATCCGCATGTCGACGTGCCGGAGCGCGCCGACGACCTCTTCACCGTCATGGAAGGCGCCATCGAGGGCCGGACCAAGCCGGTGATGGCCGCGTGGGACTGCCGCATGATCGGCGTGTTCCACACCACGCGTCAGCCGATGCGCGGCTTCGTCGACAAGCTGCAGGCCATGGAAGGCAAGGACGGCGTGCTGTCGCTGTCGATCGCCCATGGCTTCCCGTGGGCCGACATCAAGGAGATGAGCAGCAAGCTGATCGCCATCACCGACGGCGATCGGCCCAAGGCCGAACGGCTGGCGCGCGAGCTTGGCCGCGAGTTCTTCGCCATGCGCGAGGCGACCCAGCCGCCTTACGTGTCGCTCGACGCCGCCATGGCGCGCGTTTCCTCGCACAACCTGCCCAAGCCCATGGTGCTGGCCGACGTGTCGGACAATGCCGGCGGCGGCGCGGCCTCCGACTCGACCTTCATTTTGAAGGCGCTGCTCGACCGCAAGGTCAAGGACGCAGCGCTCGGCATGATCTGGGATCCCGGCGCGGTGAAGCTTGCCTTCGAAGTCGGCGAAGGCGCCGAGCTCGACCTGCGGCTGGGTGGCAAGCTCGGGCCGCAATCCGGCCCGCCCGTCGACGCCCGCGCCAAAGTGCTCAAGGTCGAACGGAACGTCGCCATCGAGTTCGGCGGCGAACGCAAGAGCGTCGGCTCGATCGGCGATGCCGCGGCGCTGCAGATCGAGGGCGTGACGGTGATCGTCAACTCCAAGCGCACCCAGTGCCTCAGCCGCGACTGCTTCACCAAGCTCGGCGTCGACCCCTCGACCAAGAAGGTCGTGGTCGTGAAGTCCATGCAGCACTTCCACGCCGCCTACGCGCCGATCGCCAGCGAAGTGGTCTATGTCGCCGCTCCCGGCGCACTGGTGCCCGACTGGTCGCTGCTGCCCTACACCAAGATCGACCGCAACCAGTGGCCGTTCGCCGCCAACCCGCACTCATAGTCTTTGCCGGGAGCGCGCCACTCCGGTGGCGCGCTCCCGGCAATGAGGGTTACCTCTTCGCGATGCAGTCGATCTCGATCAGTGCGTCGCGCACCAGGTCGGTGACGCCGACGCAGGTGCGCACCGGGCGCCGGCC